>NZ_JBSVWF010000062.1:0-34270 GCF_054071635.1 Pseudomonas sp. SDO52101_S400
AGAAGTTGCGCACTTGGCTACAGGCCACGCCCTGTAAGGTCTCTGGAGGTTTTATGGGGCTTTTATTATGAAGTACTGCGCAACTTCTTGCGCACAGTGGCAAAGTGCTACTTTTTTGGTTCGCAAGGAATCAGAGTCGACCAAGAACATATCACCGACAGGTCAATTCACCGGCGGAAGAAATGCTTCCTTTAAAATTTTTATCAATACTCTTAAATTCTGACCAAGAGAGTTTGAAAAACACTACAGAGACAGCTTGGAGAGTGTCTAGAAACTCGGGGCCATCCCATAGCACCGAAAGTCTATTTCTACCGAGGAGCCCTATTCAGTGGTTCGAGAAACTATTCGCATTACGATCAAACGCGGACTTTCAGCTATTGCCGCAATGCTCAGTTTGGTTTCTGGGATGTTTTGGCATATTTCTGCCAAGCAACAGATGGACGCACTTGATGCATCGGCTGAGGCTGCCCGAAAACTAACTGAACTTTCTATCCAATTTAACGTTTGGGCAGCATACCTGGCTGTAATTACCGGTGTGTGTTTAGCCTGTGCTCTCTACTTCGAGGACTAGCCTCACCATCTACAGCTAGCACGATCGTAGGGGCAGCAGACCAGTAACCCAAATTTTTCACGTGTTACCCATGTTGGTTAGCACAGTGAAAAAGTGGTTAACAATAGGGAGAGCGATGGCGCACTGTCAGTGGTTTGCGGCCCTCCAAGCCAAGTACTCCACCAATTTCTTGCTTCGGGGCCAGACGTATTGGCGACATGGCGACTTCACGATCGACGGCCCCGCAACAGGACGAAATCCATTTATCCAGAGGTAATGCGTCGTGTGCTTAGGCGACATCCCCAAAAAAACCGCCAACTCAGGGCCCAAGATGTACTTACGCCTAAACCTTTCAATAGCGGCAGGCTTAATCATGAGAACTGTGCTCCGCCCCCTGCGAACCGATGTACTTCCTAAAATTCCTAGCCGAACCATCGCATAGGCAGACTCCTCTTTAACACCTAAAAGCGCCGCCGCTTTACCGACTGTGATCCCTGGAGAGTCTGATGGTTTCTGGAGTGCACACTGCATCCAATCAGTTAAATCTTGAGGTCTCAAAAGCCAATATCCTATCGCCGCTTTGCTTTCGTCCACATCCCTAAAAGCTCTGAGTTCTCCAGATTTGATCGCCTCGACCATCTCAACAAAACCTCCCCCCGCAGGCAGGTGGTGCTTAGCCAGATAATTGACCGTTACAAAAAAATTACCGGGAAGAGCCTGCGCAGGCTCTGGCCCCAAGTGATTGAGCGAGTCAACATCTATTAGCCATTTTTCGCCGGTCTTGGGCTTGCCACCATAAAATTTCAGAATGCCCCCTAAGATCAGTTGCCGCACACGTTCAACATTAATGTGCAACAGCTTGGCTGCTTTCCTCAGGTTCACTGCTTTCTCCATAAGTAGCGCGAGCTCACGGACCTGCTCGATATCAACCACTTTGGATCTACGGCCGCAGGGATGCACTATTTCCCTAGAGTCAACTTCGCCGTGGTCATGCAATCTCTGTACAAAGGATTTAAGCAAGCCAGTTACACGAGCCGCCTCATCGATAAAGACCCAACGATGTTCGGTAATCGTCCTTTCGCTCAGATAACGGTTTCTCTTCGCTAGTGGCGCTTCCCATTCCCGCTGAATATAAGACTCGAACTCCGCACGAACGAACGCATAGCAAGGCGCTTTGAGATCATGATGGATGTCCCTGTAAATCGGTCCAAATGCAGAGGCTAGTTTCCAGTCCGCTCCTGTGGGTCTGGTCGATCTGAGATCGCTCAGTAAGTCAGTGAATGCACGAGGCCAGTTCATGAGTATTTCACCGGCCGCTTGAGCCAATTCACGCGATACTTCGAGCGATCCCGAATCGGCCAACTTCAATGGCTTCGAGCTTTCTGTTCGAACGATCCTTGCAGAGAGCCGCACCGATAAGGCATGGAGTTCCTCATAGCTCAGTGCACCCATATCACTGAGTACGGAGTTATGCTCCTGCCTAAGCCTTGTCTCCATAGCATCTGTCATCCAAGTGCAAGCTGCCTCCCCAGCGGTAGCTGAAGTCATTCCTGAGGAGAGGAAATAGCCACAGGTTTTACAGCTGTTTGCCAGCATAGCGTCGCGGTTTATTTTTGTGGAACACCCCGGGCATCTATCCTCCAGGTGGACTCCGTGACTGGAACAGCTCGTGACCAGGGTCAGATCCCATGACTCTCTCCAATAAGAGTGTTCAGCCAAACAATATGAGCAAAAACGCTTGCACTGTAACGACCAAGTCTTAAGCGCCTGCGTCGTCGGTCGTCTAAGCAAGAAAGATACAGCCGGCCAGCTCGCCGGCAGCGTCATAGTGCCAAACCAGATGGCTACGTCATCATCACTGGCTTCCTGAAAAGCCTTGATCAGTTCGTTCCCCACTAAACCATTGGCTCCTGCCAATCGCTGCAAATAACCTAATAAGCTCTCATCTCGATGAGGATGAATGTTGATTAAAAGACCGAACATTTCTGTACCGTTAGCAATTAACTATCGAGTGTGGAGTTGAAGTTATAGGACCGGAGTTGTGGCCCCGGCCCTCTCCATCAGGACGCGATTAAGTCGAAGTTTTCAAAAGGCTCACGATTACCAATCAGTGGCTTGAAATTGAAGCTCTCACTAAACGGATTGCGCTCGGTAGTGGCTTGGCTCCAGACCTCATCCCTGAAAGCTTCAGAGAGCACCTCGAGATTGATACCCTCAAGGTTTCGATGCTCAACGAGCCATACCGCCCTATCCAAGATCTTGATCAGGTAGTCGATCAACCCATACGAAGCAAGATGGAAACGCTGTATGAGCTGAGATTGCGAGAAGCTGATTGTCCTAACCGGTAACAATCCCGCGATCGATTCAAGCAACGATGCAAAATGTGTCGAAGCTCTATCGCCATAGTAGAATCGGTTGTAGTCAACTATTGCGGAGAACCTACGACGCAGTTGCTCGTTCGCCCACAAGAGCCCCTCCGTGCGCTTCAACCCCACCAGTACAAATGTGATGCTGGTCTCGTTCATCATGCTTTTGATCCAGTCCGCAGCCTCATGCGCATCATTGCGGCGGTAATCCACCAGGTGCTGGGCTTCGTCGAGTACCACCACCTCAACACCAAGTCCGTTCATGAGTAGGATGATTCGCTCGAATTTGACCTCTGCAGAATGACCACGGGAATCTGCGTAGGGGTCGTTCAACGCTCTAAGCATCGCAGTGGCCAAATTTTTTTTGGTTGGCGATGAGGGGATTTCAACAACAAGTACAATTCGTTTCTGTGTGGATACATCTGCAGCTTTCAGTTGTTGAACATACTCCCTGATCATCGTGCTCTTACCCACGCCACTCGGACCTTGAATGACCAACCCCTTACTCGACCCCGTGCGTTTAGTATCACCATGTACCTCGGCCAGGCGCGTCAAAGCTCGCATAGCCTGCGGGGTATCAATAAAGAAATGGCGCAAAGAAAAGGGTAGGGTGCCTTCTTCCGCGGTACTCATGGTCTGCCTCCTGCAGAGGGTGGACGGTAAGAAACCTTGAGGGGCGCTACAGTTGGCAAGGCTTGGCTGTCGACCCAATCCACCTCGGCAACCACTACTGAAGAGCTGTTCGCGTCAACCTTGCGTCCTTCCCTGTCCAGTTTTGCACGCGCGGCTTCACGTCGGCGGCGCAACTTCTGAGAAGTTTTAGCTTTATCAATTTCTTCCCGAATTTCACGATAAGTCCGGTGCAGTTCGTCAAAACTAGGCGCTTCCCCGCCAGCCTCCCTCAACGCTTTTTGCGCAGCTTTCCATAGCTCTCGGCTTTTACCGATCATTCGCTTGTCCTTGACTGGCACCTGCAGGAAGACGTTTCTGAAACGATCATGCACCCAGACATGTCCAGCTTCGTCTCTATAGCGCACACTGACTTTTTCACCCGGCTGCAAGCGCATTCGCAACTGAGCGAGTTCACTGGAGTGATAGCCGATGGTTTCTACCTCGATCCCATAGTGATGGACCTTAACGGCGCAGCGTCGAGCGAGAATGCACTCCAGTGCATCTAGGTCTACCGGCAATCGGATCAAATGCTGCTGCTCATCTTTAAGCCAGACCTGAGCGGGTGTCTGTTTGTTAAGTCCACGATGTGGAGTCTGGTGGTAACCATCCACAATCCATTTCACGACGGCGGCCTCCAACTGCACAAGAGTGAAACAGGCGTGTTTTTCTGAATCGTAATCTCCACGTTGCGGAACGTTGGAGAATGTCGTGCCTGGGAGGTTGTGAATCAGTCCCAAATTATGGGTGCTGAAAAACCTTTCAGCTGTTCCTTTTTCCTCAGGGGCTCTGGAAGCGGGATACAGTATCTCGATCCCCAAATCGTTAAAGCCAATGACTATGTCCCCCGCGTGAAACTCTGCAGCATTATCCGGTGTGATTCGAGTGGGCATGCCATGAGCCCGCCACTCGTGCTTCACATTTGGGAAACGCGATAAAAGATCTGCTTTGGGGCGAATTGCACGCTCAATTACCCGAAGAACGGTTTCAGTATTTGGTGGTGCGAGATGAAGTAGGTACCCCATGACCATACGAGAAAACTTATCTATTACAACTGTCATGTAAGGACGCCCAATTACCAAACCGGTTTCTTCGTCTACAAGCAACACGTCAAGAAGGGTATGGTCAATTTCCCAACGCTCAAGAATATGATTGGCCCGGAGAACTCCGGTAGCCTCTCGATGTTTTTTTTTCGCTGCATGCTTACCTAGCTGAGCCTCGTCAACCAAGTAGGGATCAAGGTTGGCAATATACCTTCGGACAGTCATTCCACTTGGCATCGCCAGTTGGCTGGAAGGCAATCGACCAAGATTTGACTCCTTGATCCTCAGATCTAACTCACCAATAACTTTCGAGACACTGACAGCCGTCTCATTCAGGTACAACTCATCGATGACCTCATCAAGTATATCTTTCAGCTCGCCAGAGATCGATGCGGTACGTCCTTTATTAGAGTGCTTTGGAAGCAAACTCAATACGTCTTTTCCGATATATTTCGAAGCCCACCTTCTAATAGTACATATCGACGGAGCACATGAGTCCCCGATTTTTTTTGCTATTTCTTTCAATTTATCAAGCATGATTTCATCACTCGGAAGTTTCGATTTTCCCTCTTCTCTCACGCCCTCAAGATAAGCCCTACGACGCAATGCCTCTTGGCTATGACGGGCCGGAAAGCATGATAAATCAGGGGCTGCGTTTCGAACGTGCGGGATTTCTCCAATGAACGGTTGGTCTGTGCAAACTTCAATTTCCCGCTTTTCGTACCCACTATAAAACTCAGCCTCAGTTAATTTAGTAGGCTCCCCCAATTCATCGAAAAATAGCAATCGACGATCTACCAATCTTCGTTCGAGCTTCATTTTAACGCCGCGTACTAAGACAACTAATTTTGCCCTAAGCGAAAATATCTGCATGGCGGCGCCCACCGTTAATGAAGATTTTCGAGACATCGGAGATAGGCTCTTCGAGATCTACACCTACAACTCCTAATCCCAAAAAAAGCCAAGCATCCGCCTTACCAAAAATAGCAATAAGCTCACTAAAAGTTTCAGGCGTCTGCATTTTAAGCCGCTGGTGGATTTCTTTCATACGCAAAGCCGTGAGCATAGGCCCACGGCGGTGATACATCAGTGTTTGTAAGTTATTCGACAAAGGCTGACTGTGAATAAGCAGGTCGGTAATGATTGAAAAATTGCGGTCGCTAGCAAAAAAGTGCTGCTTAACTGCTTCCAGTTTTAGCTTGACGCTGGATATCAACAAGCTCTTATGATGCTTGACCTCGAACCACCACTCCCGCCCATCCATAAGGTACACACGTACGTCGGGATAGTATTTTTTGGTTGAGCCACTGATAGAAACCAACTCGAGGCTTGGCTGCACGAAATAACTGCGCACGAGGGGAGAAATCTCCAGAAGCCTGACAAAACCGCTTTCCAGTTGTGATTCACACTGAACAGGGCCTCCATTCTTCACGGAAGGAAAAGAGATCCTTATATGATTCGAACTCCTGGTAATGACCTTGCGCACTGACATTGAACACCTCCACAAATCTTTGAGACGAGCACCTGCGCTGCATCCGATAACACAGACGCAGAGCGGGCTCCGGAGGGGCTTTCGACAGGCAACACTTCCCCGTCGAGGGCCCTCGCTGAAGTCGATTTTTTGGGAGAGGATTGACAAGCGCCAAAAAAAGGCAGAAATTGCGCGGGTTCGTGTACGCAAGATGTACCTGGTTGTAGGCGCTGTCAGAGCCTCTAATTCTGCAGTATCTACATTTCTCGATGCCTCCTTGAGATCGTCGGAGAAAGCAGCAATGCCTTAAATCCTATTGTCCAGATAGGTCCTAAAAGCAGTTGCTGTTACCGGTGGCCGTTAGGAACTTGCTTCAACAAGTTAACGTAACCGGCTGATTTTCTTGGGACGCTCTTACGGCGTAAGAGCGTGCCAGATTTTACTCCTACCATTCGTCTTTCTCCACGAAAATTTTCAATATCCCCTTGACGAACTGATGCGTTATTGCTACGCGTTGTGCGTCCATTTCAATACTCGCGGTATCACTCGCTCAGACGCGCTCATCTCGCCACAGCCAATCAGCTCCAAACACGCCTATATCTAGGCGGTCGTCCGCTTCCGCCCCCATAGGTTTCGTCGCCAGTGACTGGGAGAGGAGGATAGAGATCGAATTTTCGAGGAAATAAAAAAGGCCAATTCAATGAATTGGCCTTTTTACATTTTGGTCCTTCGATCATCTATTTGTGAAAATGATCAACTATTGTGTGAACCTACACGGGATCAGAAATCCAGGTTGGAAACCGCCAGAGCGTTGCTCTCGATGAAGTCACGGCGAGGTTCGACCGCATCACCCATCAGGGTGTTGAAGATCTGGTCTGCGCCAATGGCGTCTTCGATGGTGACTTTCAGCATGCGGCGCACGCTTGGGTCCATGGTGGTTTCCCACAGCTGATCCGGGTTCATTTCGCCCAGACCTTTGTATCGCTGAATGGTGTGGCGCTTGGTGCTTTCGGCCATCAGCCAGTCGAGGGCTTCCTTGAACTCGGTGACCGCTTTCTTGCGCTCGCCACGCTGGATGTACGCGCCTTCGTCGAGCAGGGTACTCAGTTGAGCGCCGAGGGTGACGACAGTCTTGTAGTCGTTGCTGCCGAAGAAGTCGCGGTTGAAGGTGACGTAGTTCGACAGGCCGTGGGAGATCAGTTCGACCTCTGGCAGCCACACGCCACGTTCGCGGTCTTCACGCAGGCTGGCCTTGTAGACCAGGCCGGACTTCTCGACGGTGCGCAGACGGACTTCGTACTGGGCCAGCCAGTCTTGCATCTTGGCATGGTCGCCGAGCATTTCCAGGCTCACGGCCGGCAGGTAGATGAAGTGCTCGGTCAGCTCCTGCGGGTACAGGCGCGAAAGACGCTTGAGGGTCTTCATCACCATACGGAAGTCGTTCACCAGACGTTCCAGCGCTTCGCCGGAAATACCCGGCGCGTCTTCGTTCAGGTGCAGGCTCGCATCTTCCAGGGCCGACTGCGTCATGTACTCTTCCATGGCGTCGTCGTCTTTGATGTATTGCTCTTGCTTGCCTTTCTTGACCTTGTACAGCGGCGGCTGGGCGATGTAGATGTAGCCGCGCTCGATCAGCTCAGGCAACTGACGGAAGAAGAAGGTCAGCAGCAGGGTACGGATGTGCGAACCGTCGACGTCAGCATCGGTCATGATGATGATGTTGTGATAGCGCAGCTTGTCGATGTTGTACTCTTCGCGACCGATACCGCAGCCCAGTGCGGTGATCAGGGTGCCCACTTCCTGGGACGAGATCATCTTGTCGAAACGTGCTTTCTCGACGTTGAGGATCTTGCCCTTCAGCGGCAGGATGGCCTGGGTCTTGCGGTTACGTCCCTGCTTGGCAGAGCCGCCCGCGGAGTCACCTTCCACGAGGTACAGTTCGGACAGCGCAGGATCTTTTTCCTGGCAGTCAGCGAGCTTGCCCGGCAGGCCGGCGATGTCCAGCGCGCCTTTGCGGCGGGTCATCTCACGAGCCTTGCGCGCCGCTTCACGGGCACGGGCGGCGTCGATCATCTTGCCGACAACCAGTTTGGCTTCGTTCGGGTTTTCCAGCAGGAAGTCGGAGAAGTACTTGCCCATTTCCTGTTCGACCGCGGTCTTCACTTCGGAAGACACCAGCTTGTCTTTGGTCTGGGAGCTGAACTTCGGATCCGGCACCTTCACCGAGATGATCGCGGTCAGGCCTTCACGGGCATCGTCACCGGTGGTGGCGACTTTGTGCTTCTTCGCCAGACCTTCCTGCTCGATGTAGTTGTTCAGGTTACGCGTCAGTGCGGAACGGAAGCCCACCAGGTGGGTGCCGCCGTCGCGCTGTGGAATGTTGTTGGTGAAGCACAACAGGTTCTCGTTGAAACTGTCGTTCCACTGCAGGGCGATTTCCACGCCGATGCCGTCTTCACGCTGGATGTTGAAGTGGAACACCTGGTTGACCGCAGTCTTGTTGGTGTTCAGGTATTCAACGAACGCACGCAGGCCGCCTTCGTACTTGAACAGCTCTTCCTTGCCGCTGCGCTCATCCTTGAGGACGATGCCGACACCGGAGTTGAGGAAAGACAGTTCACGAATACGCTTGGCCAGGATGTCCCAGCTGAAGTGAATGTTCTTGAAGGTTTCGCTGGAAGCCTTGAAGTGGATCTGGGTGCCGGTGGTTTCGCTGTCGCCAACGATCGCCATCGGTGCCTGAGGTACGCCGTGGACGTAGGTCTGTTCCCAGATCTTGCCGCTGCGGCGAACGGTCAGGACCAGTTCTTCGGACAGTGCGTTCACTACCGAAACACCTACACCGTGCAGACCGCCGGATACTTTGTAGGAGTTGTCGTCGAACTTACCGCCGGCGTGGAGGACGGTCATGATGACCTCGGCGGCGGAAACGCCTTCCTCTTTGTGCACGTCTACCGGGATGCCACGGCCGTTGTCTTTAACGGTGATGGACTCATCCGGGTGGATGATGATGCTGATGTCGTCGCAATGGCCGGCGAGGGCTTCGTCGATCGAGTTGTCGACCACCTCGAACACCATGTGGTGCAGACCGCTACCATCGTCGGTGTCACCAATGTACATACCGGGACGTTTGCGCACGGCATCCAGGCCTTTCAGCACTTTAATGCTCGATGAGTCGTACGTATTTTCTTCGCTCAATGCCTTCACTCCCGATGGTCGTGGGTCTGGGTGATACGGCCCTGTTCCACGTGGAACAGAGCGACTGGCGTTTCCGTCTGCCAGCCTTCCCTCAATAATTCGTGATCTACACAGGTGATAAAGACCTGGCAGCGTAAGTCTTCCAGCAAGCGGCACAGCGCGCGACGATGGCTTTCGTCCAGTTCGGACGGCAAGTCATCCACCAGATAAATACACTGGCCGCGTCGGGCCTGGCTCACCAGATGCCCTTGGGCAATGCGCAAGGCACAGACCACCAACTTCTGCTGACCCCGGGACAAGATGTCCGCGGCGTTGTGTGCGCCCAATCTAAGACGCAAGTCAGCCCGTTGCGGTCCGGCCTGGGTATGACCCATTTGCTGGTCCCGCTGCAGGGATCCGGCAAGTACGGCACTCAATTCCCGGTCTTTGTCCCAGCCTCGGTAATAGCTGAGCGTCAAACCTTCGAGCTCAACCAGTTCGCTCAAGGTTTGTTCAAAGACTGGTTTCAAGGCTTTGATGTAAGCGCGGCGGTATTCATCGATTTCAGCGCTGGCCTGGCACAGTTCCCTGTCCCAAACTGCTTGCGAAACGGCGTCAAGTGTACCATGCCGCAGCCAGGAGTTTCTCTGGCGCAAGGCCTTCTGCAAACGCTGCCAGGTGGCCATGAACCGTGGTTCGACGTGGAACACGCCCCAGTCGAGGAACTGCCGACGAATCTTCGGCGCACCTTCCAACAGACGAAAGCTGTCGGGGTTGATCAACTGCAGCGGCAGGATCTCCGCCAGTTGTGCGGCACTGCGGGCGTTCTGGCCATCGATGCGAATCTGGAACTCGCCCTGGCGATCACGGGATATCCCCAGTGCACTGTGGCCACCTTCGGCAAGCTCGACCTGACCGAACACGGTACAGGCAAGTTGCTCATACTGGATGACCGGCAACAGCCGCGTGCTACGAAACGAACGGGCAAGCCCCAGCAGATGAATGGCTTCCAGAACACTGGTTTTGCCGCTGCCGTTGGCGCCGTAAAGAATGTTGATTCGGGGGGAGGGGGAGAAGGTCACCGGGTGCAGATTGCGCACCGCGGTGACCGAGACGCGACTTAGCGACATCTAGAGTCAGCTGATTACAGACGCATCGGCATGACAACGTAAGCCGAATCGTCATTGTCGGACTCTTGCACCAGCGCACTGCTGTTGGAGTCGGACAGGATCAGGCGAACCTGCTCGGTGGTCATCACGCCCAGCACGTCGAGCAGATAGCTGACGTTGAAGCCGATCTCCAGGGAGCCGCCGTTGTATTCCACGCCTACTTCTTCTTCCGCTTCTTCCTGCTCCGGGTTGTTCGCCTGGATCTTCAGCTGACCGCTGGCCAGTTGCAGACGGATGCCGCGGTACTTCTCGTTGGACAGAATCGCGGTACGGCTGAACGCTTCGCGCAGCGCCTGGCGATCGCCCAGCACCAGCTTGTCGCCACCTTTCGGCAGAACGCGCTCGTAGTCCGGGAACTTGCCGTCGACCAGTTTCGAGGTGAAGGTGAATTCGCCGGTGGTCGCGCGGATGTGGTGCTGACCCAGGACGATGCTGACGTTGCCGTCCGGCTCGGTGAGCAGGCGCGCCAGTTCGAGAATACCTTTGCGCGGCACGATCACTTGATGGCGATCCTGCTGACCGATGTCGGCCTGCATCGAGCACATTGCCAGACGGTGACCATCAGTGGCCACGGCGCGGATCACGCCGGTCGACACTTCCAGCAACATGCCGTTGAGGTAGTAGCGCACATCCTGTTGGGCCATGGCGAAACTGGTGCGTTCGATCAGGCGACGCAGCTTGCTTTGATCCAGGCTGGTAGTCAGCGAACCCGGGCCTTCTTCCACAGTCGGGAAGTCGTTGGCCGGCAGGGTCGACAGGGTGAAGCGGCTACGGCCGGCTTTCACCACCAGCTTCTGCTCGTCGACCTTGATGTCGATCAGCGCATCGTTCGGCAGGCTTTTGCAGATATCCATCAGCTTGCGCGCAGGCACAGTGATGGAACCTGTTTCAGCCGGTTCTTCGAGTTGCACGCGACCGACCAGCTCGACTTCCAGGTCGGTACCGGTCAGCGACAGTTGCTGGCCATCGACGACCAGCAGCACGTTGGACAATACCGGCAAGGTCTGTCGGCGCTCGACGACGCCTGCGACCAGTTGCAGGGGTTTCAACAGGGCTTCGCGTTGAATGGTGAAATGCATGGTCTAGTCCCTTGCCTTAATAAGCTGCGCTGGTGTTCATCAAGTGGTCAGTGTACGCAGCAGGTTCTTGTAGTCCTCGCGGATGTCCGCGTCGGATTCCTTAAGTTCATTGATCTTGCGGCAGGCGTGCAACACCGTTGTGTGGTCACGACCGCCAAACACATCGCCGATTTCCGGCAAGCTGTGGTTGGTCAGTTCCTTGGACAGTGCCATGGCGACCTGACGCGGGCGAGCGACCGAGCGCGAACGACGCTTGGACAGCAAGTCGGAGATCTTGATCTTGTAGTACTCGGCGACGGTGCGCTGAATGTTATCCACAGAGACCAGTTTGTCCTGCAACGCCAACAGGTCTTTCAGGGATTCGCGAATCAACTCGATGGTGATGTCGCGCCCCATGAAGTGCGAGTGGGCGATCACGCGTTTCAATGCGCCTTCCAGCTCACGGACGTTGGAGCGAATACGCTGGGCGATGAAGAACGCCGCATCGTGAGGCAACTCGACTTTGGCCTGGTCGGCCTTCTTCATCAAGATGGCTACGCGGGTTTCCAGCTCCGGCGGCTCGACGGCAACGGTCAGGCCCCAGCCGAAGCGGGATTTGAGGCGCTCTTCAAGGCCTTCAATTTCTTTCGGGTAGCGGTCACTGGTGAGAATGACCTGCTGGCCACCTTCAAGCAGGGCGTTGAAGGTGTGGAAAAACTCTTCCTGGGAACGTTCCTTGCGGGCAAAGAACTGGATGTCGTCGATCAACAGGGCGTCCACCGAACGGTAGAAACGCTTGAACTCGTTGATCGCATTCAGTTGCAACGCCTTGACCATATCGGCCACGAAACGCTCGGAATGCAGGTACACGACCTTGGCATTCGGGTTCTTCTTTAACAGGTGGTTACCCACCGCATGCATCAAGTGCGTTTTACCCAGACCCACACCGCCATAAAGGAAGAGCGGGTTGTAGCCGTGCTTCGGGTTATCCGCCACTTGCCAGGCCGCCGCACGGGCGAGCTGGTTGGATTTACCTTCGACGAAGTTCTCGAAGGTGAAGGTGCGGTTCAGGTAACTGGTGTGCTTGAGCGCGCCTTCGACCTGCACCGTGCGCTGTTCGGCGCGCACCGGAGCTTGCTGGGATGCAGCGCCCGCCATCGGGTCGAAGCTGTCGCGGGACGGCTCCTCGCTGACTTCCTCGGTTTTTTGCGTCGCACGCTTGGCCGGGGTTGGAGCTGGCGCGGGTGCCGGAGCACTGACGGGCGCGGAATTGGCTTGAGCCAGGGACGCAGCGGCGGCGGCCAGCGGCGCGTTCGGCGCAGCACGCGGCGCCGAACTGCGCTTGCTGCCTATTAATAAGGAGAGCGACGGCGCCAGGCCGTTGCCATGCTCATCCAGCAGTTCAAGGACGCGGCCCAGGTACTTTTCGTTGACCCAGTCCAGAACAAAACGGTTCGGTGCGTAGACACGCAACTCGTCGCCTTCGGCTTCGACCTGTAATGGACGGATCCAGGTGTTGAATTGTTGGGCTGGCAGCTCTTCGCGCAAAAGCTCCACGCACTGCTGCCAAAGTTCCACTGACACGGAAATCCCCTAATTTGAAAGCCGGTGAGGCAAAAACAAGCGGCCATTGTAGCGGCCAGGCGTCCACTTATCCACATGCAGGTTGTCCGGTGAGCATGATTTATCAATGCCTTAACCCGAGAAAAAGCGACCAACGGCGTGTGAATAAGCTCTGTGGATAACCCCGTCTGAGCACACTGGACAACTGGGGGTCGAACCCGGTGGATAACCAGCTTGTGGATAAACCCCGTTTCCGCCCACAGGTTATCCGATAGCGCAGCACAGGCTGAACACCGTTTTCCACCGTAGTTGTCATTCTCTGTACAGTGCTGAAAACAAGGCCTCGAGTCAGTTATCCACAGATGAGTCAGGGCCTAGCTTTTATAAGCTTTACAGAAAAGCTTTAAATACTTCGCTTCTTTATTTTTATATCTGGCTGAACGGAATTCACGGGCTGACGGCTCTGGCGATCTATTTATAAGGAAACGTTGGTTGGAAATTGACCTATTGGCTTGCTTTCTCTAGAATCCCCGGTCTCTTAAAACGGGGGCCATTCCGGCCCGTTGTGGACGAACCAGGTAACACGACATGAAACGTACTTTCCAACCAAGCACTATCAAACGCGCTCGTACCCACGGTTTCCGTGCTCGCATGGCTACCAAGAACGGTCGTGCCGTACTGTCGCGTCGTCGCGCCAAAGGCCGCGCACGTCTGGCAGTTTGATAATCCGGCACTGGAGGTGAGTCAGGACTTCAGTCGGGAAAAGCGTCTGCTTACTCCCCGGCATTTCAAGGCAGTCTTTGACTCCCCTACCGGCAAGGTTCCGGGGAAAAATCTCCTGCTCCTTGCGCGCAACAACGATCTCGATCACCCCCGTCTCGGGCTGGTCATCGGGAAAAAGAGCGTAAAGCTCTCCGTCGAGCGCAATCGCCTCAAACGTCTGATGCGCGAATCGTTTCGCCTGCACCAGGATTCACTGGTCGGCTGGGACATCGTTATCGTCGCGCGCAAAGGTTTGGGTGACGTAGAAAACCCCGAATTGATTCAGCATTTCGGCAAACTCTGGAAGCGTCTGGCACGCAACAAGCCGGTACCAGCAGTCAAAACCGAAACTGTAGGGGTAGACAGTCCAGATGCGTAAACTGGCACTCGTTCCGATCCAGTTTTATCGCTACGCCATTAGTCCCTTGATGGCCAGTCACTGTCGTTTCTACCCCAGTTGTTCTTGCTACGCGTATGAAGCCATCGAAAATCATGGCCTTCTGCGCGGTGGCTGGCTGACCTTTCGTCGTTTAGGTCGCTGTCATCCGTGGAATCCCGGTGGTTATGACCCGGTTCCACCTATCCCTACCTCCCGTTCTTCTTCGATGGCCGAGTAATCATGGATATCAAACGCACGATCCTGATCGTCGCCCTGGCAATCGTGTCCTACGTCATGGTTCTTAAATGGAACCAGGACTATGGTCAGGCTGCCCTGCCGACTCAGAATGTTGCTTCCAGTACGACTACATCCGGTTTGCCGGACACCGCCACTGGCAATAACGCTGCCGCCAGTGACGATATTCCGCGCGCCGCAAGCGATACCAGCGCACCTGCCGAAACGCCGGTCGCCGCCAGCAAGGATCTGATCCAGATCAAAACCGACGTGCTCGATCTGTCGATCGATCCACAGGGTGGCGATGTTGCTCAACTGACCTTGCCTCTGTATCCACGTCGTCAGGATCGTCCGGACGTTCCGTTCCAGCTGTTCGACAACGGCGGCGAGCGTACTTATCTGGCGCAAAGCGGTCTGATCGGTACCAACGGCCCGGACGCAAGCCCGGCCGGTCGCCCGATCTACTCCTCGGAGAAGAAGACTTATCAACTGGTTGACGGTCAGGACCAATTGGTCGTCGACCTGAAGTTCAGCAAGGACGGCGTCAACTACATCAAGCGTTTCACTCTGAAACGTGGTCTGTATGACGTAACCGTCACTTATCTGATCGACAACCAGAGCGCTCAGCCTTGGTCCGGTTCGATGTTTGCCCAGCTGAAACGCGACGCAAGTGCTGATCCTTCGTCGACTACAGCTACTGGCACTGCGACTTACCTGGGCGCTGCCCTGTGGACAAGTTCCGAGCCGTACAAGAAAGTGTCCATGAAGGACATGGACAAAGGTCAGCTCAAGGAAACCGTCACCGGTGGTTGGGTAGCCTGGCTGCAACACTACTTCGTGACTGCATGGGTTGCTCCGAAGGGCGAAAACAACGTCGTCCAGACCCGTAAAGACAGCAAAGGCAACTACATCATCGGTTACACCGGTCCTTCGTTGACCGCTGCACCGGGTGCAAAAGTCGAGACCAGCGCTGTTCTATATGCCGGTCCGAAAAGCCAGGCTGTGCTGAAAGAGTTGTCCCCAGGTCTGGAACTGACCGTCGACTACGGCATTCTGTGGTTCATTGCCCAGCCGATCTTCTGGCTGCTGCAACATATCCACGCCATCGTCGGCAACTGGGGCTGGTCGATCATCTTCCTGACCATGCTGATCAAAGGGATTTTCTTCCCACTGTCGGCCGCAAGCTACAAGTCGATGGCCCGCATGCGCGCCGTGGCTCCCAAACTGGCTGCACTGAAAGAGCAACATGGCGATGACCGGCAGAAAATGTCGCAAGCCATGATGGAGCTGTACAAGAAAGAGAAGATCAATCCGCTGGGTGGCTGCTTGCCGATCCTGGTGCAGATGCCGGTTTTCCTTTCGCTGTACTGGGTTCTGCTGGAAAGCGTGGAAATGCGCCAGGCGCCTTTCATGCTGTGGATTACCGACCTGTCGATCAAGGATCCGTTCTTCATCCTGCCGATCATCATGGGCGCGACCATGTTCATCCAGCAACGTCTGAACCCGACTCCGCCGGATCCGATGCAGGCCAAGGTTATGAAAATGATGCCAATCATCTTCACCTTCTTCTTCCTGTGGTTCCCGGCTGGTCTGGTGCTGTACTGGGTTGTGAACAACTGCCTGTCGATTGCCCAACAGTGGTACATCACGCGTAAGATCGAAGCGGCGACGAAAAAAGCCGAGGCGTAACTTACTCTGTGGATAACACCACTCAAAACGCCCCCTAGTGGGGCGTTTTGCTATCTGCCACTTTTGTCTGGAAACCGGTTTATGAGCGCACCTCGTGAAACCATCGCAGCCGTCGCTACTGCTCAGGGCCGTGGCGGCGTGGGCATCGTTCGAATTTCCGGGCCGCTGGCCAGCATTGCGGCCAAAGCTATCAGCGGCCGCGATCTGAAACCGCGTTTTGCCCACTACGGCCCGTTCTTCAGTGACGATCAACAAGTGCTGGATGAAGGTCTGGCGCTGTATTTCCCCGGACCGAACTCGTTCACCGGCGAGGATGTGCTGGAACTGCAGGGCCACGGTGGCCCGATCGTCCTCGACATGTTGCTCAAGCGTTGCCTGGAACTGGGCTGCCGTCTGGCCCGTCCCGGTGAGTTCAGCGAAAGAGCATTCCTCAATGACAAACTCGACCTGGCCCAGGCCGAGGCCATTGCCGACCTGATCGAAGCCAGTTCTGCACAGGCTGCACGCAATGCCTTGCGCTCCTTGCAGGGTGCGTTTTCCCAACGTGTGCATAACCTCACCGAACAATTGATCGGCTTGAGGATTTATGTCGAGGCGGCCATCGATTTCCCGGAAGAAGAAATCGACTTCCTCGCCGATGGCCATGTGCTGAGCATGCTCGACAAGGTTCGTGACGAGTTATCCACCGTCTTGCGCGAAGCCGGACAGGGCGCGTTGCTGCGAGACGGCATGACCGTGGTGATTGCCGGTCGTCCGAACGCTGGCAAATCCAGTCTGTTGAATGCATTGGCCGGTCGAGAAGCCGCCATCGTGACGGAAATCGCCGGCACCACCCGGGATATCCTGCGCGAACATATCCACATCGACGGCATGCCACTGCATGTTGTGGACACTGCCGGTCTGCGTGATACCGATGACCATGTGGAAAAGATCGGTGTCGAGCGGGCATTGAAGGCCATCGGCGAAGCCGATCGAGTGCTGTTGGTGGTCGATGCTACGGCCCCGGAAGCTGCGGATCCGTTCGCGTTGTGGCCAGAATTCCTTGAAACCCGCCCCGATCCAGCGAAGGTCACCTTGATTCGCAACAAGGCCGACCTCACCGGAGAAGCTATTGCCCTGGAAGTCAGTGACGATGGCCACGTGACCATCAGCCTGAGCGCCAAGTCTGCCGGTGAAGGTCTGGACCTGCTGCGTGATCATCTGAAGGCCTGCATGGGTTACGAGCAGACCTCGGAAAGCAGCTTCAGCGCACGTCGTCGCCACCTGGAAGCCTTGCGTCATGCCAGCGCAGCCCTTGAACACGGTCGAGCGCAGCTGACACTGGCGGGTGCCGGCGAACTGTTGGCGGAAGACCTGCGTCAGGCCCAGCAATCCCTTGGGGAAATCACCGGCGCTTTCAGCTCCGATGATCTGCTGGGACGGATCTTTTCCAGCTTCTGCATCGGTAAATAGCCCTTCGTTATCCCCGGACAGGTCCGTTCGCGACCTGTCTGTCCCTCCTCTTTGACTTCCCTTCCTCCAGTGCCGGACAGATTTTCTGTTCCTGAGCGAATTTTCCGTGTCCGCGATTCCTTCATTCGTCCGATTTCTGTGGATTAAGCCCTGTGAATAACTGCCGCTGAGGGCAGTTGATAACAGGGCCTGAAAACTGAACATAACTGCCTCTGTGGATAACCACCTCATTCATCCACAGGCTTACACCGGTTATCCAAGGGCCTCATTGCTACATGGCCACAGGGTTTTGAATCTCTGTACACAACGTAAATAAAGGCCTGTAGCAATCTATCCACAGAAATCATGGGCAGTAAGAATAAGCTTTAAAACAAAGGTTTTATAAATTTCTCTCTTTTTTATTCTTTTAACCGCGAGTTCTCCACAGCTGGTTAAATTTTGTGCAAAGGGTTCTTTAGGAAGGGCGAAGTCCCTATACTTGTCGACCAGGTCCAGAAACCTGATCTCAAACTATTCCTGAATTACCTACTTAAGCAGGCACGAGGTGCGTGGTGGATTTCCCTTCCCGTTTTGAAGTGATCGTCATCGGCGGCGGTCATGCCGGTACCGAGGCAGCACTGGCCTCAGCACGCATGGGTGCAAAAACCCTTCTGCTGACGCATAACGTGGAAACCCTCGGTGCCATGAGTTGCAACCCGGCCATCGGTGGCATTGGCAAAAGCCATCTGGTCAAGGAAATCGACGCCCTCGGCGGTGCGATGGCCATGGCTACCGATAAGGGCGGCATCCAGTTTCGCGTGTTGAACAGCCGCAAAGGCCCCGCTGTACGGGCGACCCGTGCGCAAGCCGACCGGATTTTGTACAAAGCCGCCGTCCGCGAAATTCTGGAAAACCAGCCGAACCTGTGGATATTTCAACAGGCCGCTGACGACCTGATCGTCGAGCAGGAACAAGTACGCGGTGTCGTTACGCAAATGGGTTTGCGTTTCTTCGCCGATTCCGTGGTGTTGACCACCGGTACGTTCCTGGGCGGACTTATCCACATCGGTTTGCAGAATTTCTCTGGCGGTCGCGCCGGTGATCCGCCGTCGATCGCCCTGGCACATCGTCTGCGTGAACTGCCGCTGCGGGTCGGTCGCCTGAAAACCGGTACGCCACCGCGTATCGACGGCAAGTCTGTGGATTTCTCGGTGATGACCGAGCAACCAGGCGATACGCCGATCCCGGTGATGTCGTTTATGGGCAACAAGGAACAGCATCCACGCCAAGTCAGTTGCTGGATTACCCATACCAACGCCCGCACTCACGAAATCATCGCGGCGAACCTCGATCGTTCGCCGATGTATTCCGCTGCTGGCGAGATCGAAGGCATCGGCCCGCGTTATTGCCCGTCGATCGAAGACAAGATCCACCGCTTTGCCGACAAGGAAAGCCATCAGGTGTTCATCGAGCCGGAAGGCCTGACCACCCATGAGTTGTATCCGAACGGGATATCCACAAGCCTGCCGTTCGACGTGCAATTGCAGATCGTGCAATCGATCCGCGGCATGGAAAACGCGCACATCGTGCGTCCGGGTTACGCGATCGAGTACGACTACTTCGATCCGCGCGACCTGAAGTACAGCCTGGAAACCAAAGTTATCGGCGGTCTGTTCTTTGCTGGCCAGATCAACGGCACCACCGGTTACGAAGAAGCCGGCGCCCAGGGTTTGCTGGCTGGCGCGAACGCCGCGCTGCGTGCGAAAGGCAAAGAAGCCTGGTGCCCGCGTCGCGATGAGGCGTACATCGGGGTATTGGTCGACGACCTGATTACTCTCGGTACCCAAGAGCCGTACCGCATGTTCACTTCGCGTGCCGAATACCGCCTGATCCTGCGTGAGGACAACGCCGACCTGCGTCTGACCGAAAAAGGTCGCGAACTGGGTCTGGTCGATGACGCGCGTTGGGCTGCGTTCTGCAAGAAACGCGAAAGCATTGAACTCGAAGAACAGCGCCTAAAAAGCACTTGGGTTCGCCCGAATACGCAGCAGGGCGATGCGATTGCCGAGAAATTCGGCACGCCACTGACTCACGAATACAACTTGCTCAATCTCTTGAGCCGTCCGGAAATCGACTACGCTGGTCTGGTCGAAGTGACCGGGCAGGGCGCCGAAGATCCACAGGTCGCCGAACAGGTCGAAATCAAGACCAAGTACGCCGGTTACATCGACCGTCAACAGGACGAAATCGCCCGTCTGCGTGCAAGCGAAGACACGAAACTGCCTGTGGATATCGATTACACCAACATTTCCGGTCTCTCCAAGGAGATCCAGAGCAAGCTTGGCGCCACGCGTCCAGAGACGCTTGGCCAGGCTTCGCGGATCCCGGGCGTGACCCCTGCAGCGATTTCGCTGTTGATGATTCATTTGAAAAAACGCGGCGCGGGCCGTCAGTTGGAGCAAAGCGCTTGAGTTCTAAGGTCACTTCGCAACACGCCGAAGAGTTATCCACAGGAGCCCGCGAGCTCGGTGTCAACCTCACTGAAACCCAGCACGAATTGCTGCTGGGTTATCTGGCCCTGTTGATCAAATGGAACCAGGCCTACAATCTGACCGCCGTTCGCGATCCGGACGAAATGGTTTCCCGTCACCTGCTCGATAGTCTCAGCGTGATGTCGTTCATCGAAAACGGCCGCTGGCTGGATGTCGGAAGTGGCGGCGGCATGCCGGGGATTCCTCTGGCGATCCTGTATCCGGACTCGCAAGTGACCTGCCTGGACAGCAACGGCAAGAAAACCCGCTTCCTGACCCAGGTCAAACTCGAACTCAAACTGGATAACCTGCAAGTTATCCACAGTCGCGTCGAAGCCTTCCAGCCTGAACAGCCGTTCAACGGGATCATTTCCCGGGCGTTCAGCAGCATGGAGAACTTCACCAACTGGACTCGCCACCTCGGCGATGCCGATACGCGCTGGCTGGCAATGAAGGGCGTCCATCCGGCCGATGAGCTGGTAGCATTGCCGGCAGACTTCAAACTCGATAGCGAACACGCCCTGGCCGTACCCGGTTGCCAAGGCCAACGCCATCTGCTGATACTGCGCCGCACGGCATGATTGGGAACACAAGCAAGAATGGCTAAGGTATTCGCGATAGCGAACCAGAAGGGTGGTGTGGGCAAGACCACCACCTGCATCAACCTCGCAGCATCCCTGGTCGCGACCAAGCGCCGGGTGCTGTTGATCGATCTCGATCCACAGGGCAACGCCACCATGGGTAGCGGTGTGGATAAACATGGCCTGGAAAACTCGGTCTACGACCTGCTGATCGGCGAATGCGATCTGGCCCAGGCCATGCACTACTCCGAACACGGCGGTTATCAACTGCTGCCGGCCAACCGCGATCTGACGGCGGCCGAAGTGGTGCTGCTGGAAATGCAGATGAAGGAAAGCCGCCTGCGCAGTGCGCTGGCGCCGATCCGTGAAAACTACGATTACATTCTGATCGACTGCCCGCCGTCGCTGTCGATGCTTACGCTGAACGCACTGGTCGCCGCTGACGGGGTGATTATCCCCATGCAGTGCGAGTACTTTGCGCTCGAAGGTTTGAGCGACCTTGTGGATAACATCAAGCGCATCGCCGAACTGCTGAACCCGAACCTGAAAGTCGAAGGCCTGCTGCGGACCATGTACGACCCGCGCCTGAGCCTGATGAACGATGTATCGGCCCAACTCAAGGAACACTTTGGCGATCAGTTGTACGACACGGTGATCCCGCGCAACATCCGCCTGGCCGAAGCCCCGAGCTACGGCATGCCGGCGCTGGCGTACGACAAGCAATCGCGTGGCGCGCTGGCCTATCTGGCCCTGGCGGGCGAGATGGTTCGCCGTCAGCGCAAAAAATCACGCATCGCCGCTGCTCAGCCAACTTAAGGAATCCCCATGGCCGTCAAGAAACGAGGTCTCGGACGAGGACTGGATGCACTGCTGAGCGGTCCGACTGTCAGCTCGCTGGAAGAACAAGCGGCGCAGGCTGACAGCCGTGAGTTGCAGCATCTGCCGCTGGACCTGCTGCAGCGTGGCAAGTATCAGCCACGCCGGGACATGGATCCGCAGGCGCTGGAAGAGTTGGCGCAGTCGATCAAGGCACAGGGCGTGATGCAGCCGATCGTGGTTCGCCCGATCGGCGGCGGCCGCTTTGAAATCATCGCCGGTGAGCGCCGCTGGCGCGCAAGCCAGCAGGCCGGGCAGGAAACCATCCCGGCGATGGTCCGCGATGTGCCGGATGAAACCGCGATCGCCATTGCGCTGATCGAGAACATCCAGCGCGAAGACCTGAACCCGATCGAAGAAGCGGTGGCCCTGCAGCGCTTGCAGCAGGAGTTCCAGCTCACCCAGCAACAGGTCGCCGAGGCTGTGGGTAAGTCCCGCGTCACCGTGGCCAACCTGTTACGCCTGATTGCGCTGCCGGAAGTCATCAAGACCATGCTGTCCCACGGCGACCTGGAAATGGGCCATGCCCGTGCATTGCTCGGTCTGCCGGACAATCAGCAGGTGGAAGGGGCGCGACATGTTGTCGCACGCGGCCTTACCGTGCGCCAGACTGAAGCACTGGTTCGTCAGTGGTTGAGTGGTAAACCCGAGCCTGTCGAACCCTCCAAACCCGACCCGGATATCGCTCGTCTCGAGCAGCGTCTGGCCGAGCGCCTAGGCTCTGCGGTGCAGATCCGCCACGGGAAGAAGGGAAAGGGCCAGTTGGTTATCGGTTACAACTCCCTCGATGAGCTTCAAGGTGTGCTTGCACACATCCGCTGAAACAATTCCTCTTGTAGCGCGCAGTCGGAAATCACTACCTGACAGTTGAATAGGGGCAGAACCGCCCCTATACTCTGCGCGCATTTTGTCGGCACAAATTATGCCAAGTTATTGAATTTCGGCAGCCGACCATTGGAGAGCAATAGTGATGGAAACCCGCAAGCCAAACCGCCTGCCGTTCCATCGCCTGGCGGTCTTTCCGGTGTTAATGGCTCAATTTGTCATTTTGCTCATTGCCGCTTTGGCGCTCTGGCAATGGCACGGAGTCGTTGCCGGATACTCGGGACTTTGCGGAGGCCTGATAGCCTTGCTGCCCAATGTTTATTTCGCTCACAAGGCATTTCGGTTTTCCGGCGCCCGAGCAGCCCAGTCCATCGTCCGGTCTTTCTATGCCGGCGAGGCAGGCAAACTGATTTTGACGGCAGTGCTTTTTGCACTGGTGTTTGCAGGTGTGAAGCCACTGGCGCCGATCGCTGTATTCGGCGCCTTCGTGCTGACTCAGTCGGTCAGCTGGTTCGCTCCCCTGCTGATGAGAACAAGACTTTCGAGACCTTAGGGCGTTTGAGGCAACCATGGCAGAAACAACCGCTTCGGGCTATATCCAGCACCACTTGCAGAACCTGACCTTCGGTCAGCTACCCAACGGCGGCTGGGGCTTTGCCCACACCGCAGCAGAAGCCAAGGAAATGGGCTTCTGGGCTTTCCACGTCGATACCCTCGGCTGGTCGGTCGCGCTGGGTCTGATCTTCGTCATTCTTTTCCGCATGGCGGCCAAGAAGGCGACTTCCGGTCAGCCGGGTGCACTGCAGAACTTCGTTGAAGTCCTGGTCGAATTCGTCGATGGCAGCGTGAAAGACAGCTTCCATGGCCGTAGCCCGGTGATTGCACCGCTGGCACTGACCATCTTCGTCTGGGTGTTCCTGATGAACGCCGTCGACCTGGTACCGGTCGACTGGATTCCTCAGCTGGCCATCCTGATCACCGGTGACCACCACATCCCGTTCCGCGCCGTGTCGACTACCGACCCGAACGCGACTCTGGGCATGGCGTTCTCGGTTTTCGCACTGATCATTTTCTATAGCATCAAGGTCAAGGGCCTCGGCGGCTTCATCGGCGAGCTGACCCTGCACCCGTTCGGCAGCAAGAACATCTTCGTTCAGGCCCTGCTGATCCCGGTGAACTTCCTGCTGGAATTCGTGACCCTGATCGCCAAACCGATCTCTCTGGCTCTGCGTCTGTTCGGCAACATGTATGCCGGCGAGCTGGTGTTCATCCTGATCGCTGTGATGTTCGGCAGCGGCCTGCTCTGGCTCAGCGGCCTGGGCGTTGTCCTGCAGTGGGCGTGGGCTGTGTTCCACATCCTGATCATCACCCTGCAGGCGTTCATCTTCATGATGCTGACCATCGTCTACCTGTCGATGGCGCACGAAGAAAACCATTAAGACCAGTCTCGACTAGTCTGATGTCCTTCCCGGTCAAACGGGAAGGGGCTCCTAACGGGGCACCATGAAACGATTTGTTTTACCGCTTTAATCTAAAAAACCTAAACCATACGACGTAAAAGTCGGGAGGAAAGATGGAAACTGTAGTTGGTCTAACCGCTATCGCTGTTGCACTGTTGATCGGCCTGGGCGCACTGGGTACCGCAATTGGTTTCGGCCTGCTGGGCGGCAAGTTCCTGGAAGGCGCAGCGCGTCAGCCAGAAATGGTTCCAATGCTGCAAGTTAAAATGTTCATCGTTGCCGGTCTGCTCGACGCCGTAACCATGATCGGTGTTGGTATCGCTCTGTTCTTCACCTTTGCGAACCCGTTCGTTGGTCAGATCGCTGGCTAATTACCCGGATTTTTCCGAGTAATTTGATGTGATGGACAACGTAACTGCGAGGTGTTGGCGTGAACATTAATGCGACCCTGATTGGCCAGTCCGTTGCGTTCCTGATTTTTGTACTGTTCTGCATGAAGTTCGTATGGCCTCCGGTCATCGCAGCTCTGCACGAACGTCAAAAGAAGATCGCTGATGGTCTGGACGCTGCCAGCCGTGCAGCTCGCGACCTGGAGTTGGCCCAAGAGAAAGCGGGTCAGCAACTGCGCGAAGCGAAAGCTCAGGCAGCTGAAATCATCGAGCAAGCCAAGAAACGCGGTAACCAGATTGTCGAAGAGGCCGTTGAAAAGGCCCGTGTCGATGCTGACCGTGTGAAGGTTCAGGCTCAAGCCGAGATCGAACAGGAACTGAACAGTGTCAAAGACAAGCTGCGCGCCCAAGTGGGCTTGCTGGCTGTCGGCGGCGCCGAGAAGATCCTGGGTGCCACAATCGATCAAAACGCGCACGCAGAGCTGGTTAACCAACTGGCTGCTGAAATCTAAGCGAGGGCGATCATGGCAGAACTGACCACGTTGGCCCGACCTTACGCTAAGGCGGCCTTCGAGCACGCTCAGGCCCACCAGCAACTGGCCAATTGGTCAGCCATGCTCGGCCTGGCTGCAGCGGTGTCGCAAGACGACACCATGCAGCGCGTGCTCAAGGCCCCGCGACTGACGAGCGCAGAAAAGGCCGCCACGTTCATTGACGTGTGCGGCGACAAGTTTGATGCCAAGGCACAGAACTTCATCAATGTCGTTGCCGAAAACGACCGTCTCCCGCTTCTGCCGGAGATCGCCGCTCTTTTCGACCTGTACAAGGCCGAACAAGAGAAATCGGTAGACGTTGAAGTGACCAGTGCTTTTGCATTGAACCAAGAACAGCAAGACAAACTCGCCAAGGTTCTCAGTGCACGACTCAACCGGGAAGTGCGCCTGCAAGTTGCGGAGGATGCTGCCCTTATAGGTGGTGTCGTTATCCGCGCCGGCGACCTGGTTATCGATGGCTCGATTCGCGGCAAAATCGCGAAACTTGCCGAAGCATTGAAATCTTGAGTTTGAAGGGGCAGCAGAGCAATGCAGCAACTCAATCCTTCCGAAATAAGTGAAATTATCAAGGGCCGCATCGACAAGCTCGATGTGACCTCCCAAGCCCGTAACGAAGGCACTGTCGTCAGCGTATCTGACGGTATCGTGCGGATTCACGGTCTGGCCGACGTCATGTACGGCGAGATGATCGAGTTTCCGGGCGGCGTCTACGGTATGGCCCTCAACCTGGAGCAAGACTCCGTAGGTGCCGTTGTACTGGGCGCATACACCAGTCTGGCTGAAGGCATGAGCGCCAAGTGCACCGGCCGCATCCTCGAAGTTCCGGTTGGTAAGGAACTGCTGGGTCGCGTTGTCGACGCACTGGGTAACCCTGTTGACGGTAAAGGTCCACTGGGCAACACCGAGACCGACGCGGTCGAGAAAGTTGCTCCGGGCGTGATCTGGCGTAAGTCGGTAGACCAGCCTGTACAGACTGGCTACAAGGCTGTCGATGCCATGATCCCTGTCGGCCGTGGCCAGCGTGAGCTGATCATCGGTGACCGTCAGATCGGTAAAACCGCTCTGGCGATCGACGCGATCATCAACCAGAAAGACAGCGGCATTTTCTGCGTCTACGTTGCAATCGGTCAGAAACAATCGACCATCGCAAACGTGGTTCGCAAGCTGGAAGAAAACGGTGCACTGGCTAACACCATCATCGTTGCAGCGAGCGCCTCGGAATCTGCAGCACTGCAATTCCTGGCTCCGTACTCCGGTTGCACCATGGGCGAATTCTTCCGTGACCGCGGTGAAGACGCGCTGATCGTTTATGACGATCTGTCCAAGCAAGCAGTGGCTTACCGCCAGATTTCCCTGCTGCTGCGCCGTCCACCAGGCCGTGAAGCTTACCCAGGCGACGTGTTCTATCTCCACTCCCGTCTGCTGGAGCGCGCATCCCGCGTTTCGGAAGAGTACGTAGAGAAGTTCACCAACGGCGCAGTGACCGGCAAAACCGGTTCCCTGACCGCACTGCCGATCATCGAAACCCAGGCTGGCGACGTTTCCGCGTTCGTTCCGACCAACGTGATTTCCATCACCGACGGTCAGATCTTCCTGGAATCGGCCATGTTCAACTCGGGCATCCGTCCTGCAGTGAACGCCGGTGTTTCGGTATCCCGTGTGGGTGGTGCCGCTCAGACCAAGATCATCAAGAAGCTGTCCGGTGGTATCCGTACCGCTCTGGCTCAGTACCGTGAACTGGCGGCATTCGCCCAGTTCGCATCTGACCTGGACGAAGCGACCCGCAAGCAACTTGAGCATGGTCAGCGCGTTACCGAGCTGATGAAGCAGAAGCAATACGCACCAATGTCGATCGCTGACATGGCGCTGTCGCTGTATGCCGCTGAGCGTGGGTTCCTGACTGACATTGAAATCGCCAAGATCGGCAGCTTCGAACAAGCGCTGATTGCTTTCTTCAACCGCGATCACGCCGATTTGATGGCGAAGATCAACGTTAAAGGTGACTTCAATGACGAAATCGACGCTGGCCTGAAGGCTGGTATCGAGAAGTTCAAGGCCACCCAAACCTGGTAAGCCGCAGCGGGAGCCGCAAGGCTCCCGCTTGCTAACCTGATAGGTGTTACATGGCAGGCGCAAAAGAGATTCGCAGTAAGATTGCGAGCATCAAAAGCACGCAAAAGATTACCAGCGCCATGGAAAAAGTGGCGGTCAGCAAAATGCGCAAGGCACAAATGCGCATGGCTGCTAGCCGTCCTTATGCGGAGCGTATCCGCCAGGTAATTGGGCATCTGGCCAACGCCAACCCGGAATACCGCCACCCGTTCATGATCGACCGCGCCATCAAGCGCGTTGGTTATGTCGTAGTGAGCAGTGACCGTGGTCTGTGCGGCGGCTTGAACACCAACCTGTTCAAGGCCCTGGTCAAGGACATGGCGGTAAACCGCGAAAACGGCGTCGAGATTGATCTGTGTGTCGTTGGTAGCAAGGGTGCGGCCTTTTTCCGCAACTTCGGCGGTAACGTCGTTGCTGCTATCAGCCACCTGGGTGAAGAGCCGTCGATCAATGATCTGATCGGCAGCGTCAAGGTGATGCTGGATGCCTATCTGGACGGCCGTATTGACCGCCTGTCCGTGGTGTCCAACAAGTTCATCAACACCATGACGCAACAGCCTACCGTGGAGCAGTTGATTCCACTGGTAGCGACTCCGGATCAGGATCTCAAGCACCACTGGGACTACCTCTACGAACCAGACGCCAAAGAGCTGCTTGACGGCTTGATGGTGCGTTACGTGGAGTCGCAGGTGTACCAGGCGGTGGTCGAGAACAACGCGGCCGAACAAGCTGCGCGGATGATCGCGATGAAGAACGCTACCGACAACGCCGGTGATTTGATCAGCGATTTGCAGCTGATCTACAACAAGGCGCGTCAGGCTGCGATCACCCAAGAGATCTCGGAAATCGTCGGCGGCGCTGCCGCGGTTTAACGGTTCAAATATTCAGAGGATCCAGCTATGAGTAGCGGACGTATCGTTCAAATCATCGGCGCCGTTATCGACGTGGAATTTCCACGCGACAGCGTACCGAGCATCTACGACGCCTTGAAGGTTCAAGGCGCCGAAACCACTCTGGAAGTTCAGCAGCAGCTGGGCGACGGCGTGGTTCGTACCATTGCGATGGGCTCCACCGAAGGCTTGAAGCGCGGTCTGGACGTCAACAACACTGGCGCAGCCATCTCCGTACCGGTCGGTAAAGCGACTCTGGGCCGGATCATGGACGTACTGGGCAACCCGATCGACGAAGCTGGCCCGATCGGCGAAGAAGAGCGTTGGGGTATCCACCGCGCCGCTCCTTCCTTCGCAGAACAAGCTGGCGGCAACGAGCTGCTGGAAACAGGCATCAAGGTTATTGACCTGGTTTGCCCGTTCGCCAAGGGCGGTAAAGTCGGTCTGTTCGGTGGTGCCGGTGTAGGCAAGACCGTAAACATGATGGAATTGATCCGTAACATCGCCATCGAGCACAGCGGTTATTCCGTGTTCGCCGGTGTGGGTGAGCGTACTCGTGAGGGTAACGACTTCTACCACGAGATGAAGGACTCCAACGTTCTCGACAAGGTAGCCCTGGTCTACGGTCAGATGAACGAGCCACCGGGAAACCGTCTGCGCGTAGCGCTGACCGGCCTGACCATGGCCGAGAAGTTCCGTGACGAAGGTAACGACGTTCTGCTGTTCGTCGACAACATCTATCGTTACACCCTGGCCGGTACCGAAGTATCCGCACTGCTGGGCCGTATGCCTTCCGCAGTAGGTTACCAGCCGACCCTGGCTGAAGAGATGGGCGTGCTGCAAGAGCGCATCACTTCGACCAAACAAGGTTCGATTACTTCGATCCAGGCCGTATACGTACCAGCGGACGACTTGACTGACCCGTCGCCAGCGACCACGTTTGCTCACTTGGACGCCACCGTCGTTCTGTCCCGTGACATCGCTTCCCTGGGTATCTACCCGGCGGTAGACCCACTGGACTCGACTTCGCGTCAGCTGGACCCGAACGTGATCGGCAACGATCACTACGAGACCGCTCGTGGCGTTCAGTACGTGCTGCAGCGTTACAAAGAACTGAAGGACATCATCGCGATCCTGGGTATGGACGAGCTGTCGGAAGCCGACAAGCAGTTGGTAAACCGTGCTCGTAAGATCCAGCGCTTCTTGTCGCAGCCGTTCTTCGTGGCTGAAGTCTTCACCGGTGCTTCGGGTAAATACGTTTCCCTGAAAGACACCATTGCTGGCTTCAAAGGCATCCTCAACGGTGACTACGACCACCTGCCAGAACAAGCGTTCTACATGGTCGGCGGCATCGAAGAAGCGATCGAGAAAGCCAAGAAACTGTAATCCCGGCGCCCGGCAACGGGCGCTAATTTAGGTTGAGGCAATCAGATGGCTATGACAGTCCATTGCGATATCGTCAGCGCGGAAGGGGAAATCTTCTCCGGCCTGGTCGAGATGGTGATTGCGCACGGTGCTCTGGGTGATCTTGGTATCGCTCTGGGCCACGCGCCGCTGATCACTAATCTGAAGCCGGGCCCGATCCGCCTGATCAAGCAAGGCGGGGAAGCTGAGGTGTTCTACATCTCCGGTGGTTTCCTCGAGGTTCAGCCGAACATGGTCAAGGTTCTTGCCGACACTGTGCAACGTGCCGCCGACCTGGATGAAGCTCAGGCTCAAGCAGCTCTCAAGGCTGCCGAAGCTGCTCTGCACGAGAAGAGCGCAGATTTCGACTACGGAGCTGCGTCCGCACGTCTGGCCGAGGCTGCAGCCCAGCTGCGCACCGTCCAGCAGATCCGCAAGAAGTTTGGCGGTTAATCCGTCAGCCACTTGTTGTGCGATTGATAAAAAAGGGTAGCCTCGGCTACCCTTTTTTCTTTTCCGAATTCTACAAACCCGGTCGCAGTTGCTGACCACCCAGGATTGGTAGCCAGTCATGTCTCTTGAAATCGTTATCCTCGCGGCCGGTCAAGGCACCCGCATGCGTTCGGCGCTGCCGAAAGTGCTGCACCCGGTTGCCGGCGACTCCATGCTCGGCCATGTTATCCACAGTGCCCGTCAACTTGATCCACAGCGCATTCATGTCGTCATCGGCCATGGCGCCGATGTGGTGCGCGAGCGGCTGGCCGCCGATGACCTCAATTTCGTATTACAGGACAAGCAGTTGGGCACCGGTCATGCGACTGCACAGGCTGTGCCGTTTATCACGGCTGATACCGTTCTGATTCTCTACGGTGACGTGCCGCTGATTGAAGTTGAAACCCTGCAGCGTCTGCTCAAGCACGTTGTCCCAGGTCAGATGGGGTTGCTGACCGTCGAACTGGACGACCCGACCGGCTACGGCCGCATTGTGCGTGATGCAAGCGGCAAGGTTGCGGCGATTGTCGAGCACAAGGACGCCAGCGAAGCACAGCGCGCGATCACCGAAGGCAATACCGGCATTCTCGCGGTGCCAGCCAGCCATCTGGCTGACTGGATGGGGCGTCTGTCGAACAACAATGCCCAGGGTGAGTATTACCTGACTGACGTGATTGAAATGGCGGTCGGTGATGGCCTGGTCGTAGCGACCGAGCAACCCCATGATCCGATGGAAGTGCAGGGCGCCAATGATCGCAAGCAACTGTCCGAACTGGAACGCCACTATCAGTTGCGCGCCGGTCGTCGCTTGATGGCGCAGGGCGTGACCTTGCGCGATCCAGCCCGGTTTGACGTGCGTGGCGAAGTGACCGTCGGTCGCGACGTGCTGATCGACATCAACGTCATCCTCGAAGGCAAAGTGGTTATCGAGGACGACGTGGTGATCGGCCCGAACTGCGTGATCAAGGACAGCACCCTGCGCAAAGGCGTGGTGATCAAGGCCAACAGTCATATCGAAGGTGCGGTGCTCGGTGAAGGCAGCGATGCCGGCCCGTTTGCACGCCTGCGTCCGGGCACCGTGCTCGAAGCTCGGGCCCATGTGGGTAACTTCGTCGAGTTGAAAAACGCCCGTATGGGCGAAGGCGCGAAAGCCGGACATCTGACCTATCTGGGCGATGCCGAGATCGGTGCCCGTACCAACATCGGCGCTGGCACCATCACCTGCAACTACGATGGCGCCAACAAGTGGAAAACCGTGTTGGGTGAAGATGTGTTCATCGGCTCCAACAACTCGCTGGTGGCGCCTGTGGATATCTCCGCTGGTGCGACGACGGCCGCCGGTTCGACCATCACCCAGAATGTGGATAACGCCCAATTGGCCGTCGGTCGTGCGCGGCAGAAGAACATCGATGGCTGGAAGCGGCCTGAGAAGATCAAGAAGAGCTGAGTTATCCACAGCGCTTCAATCTGAAAGATCGCTGCCTACGGGCAGCGATTTTTTTTCATCCCCCGTCTTGACGGTTTTGCTTCGATCGGTTTTGATTGCTTCCGTTATCTTTCGAATCGAAACTTACCGCATCATGTCGAAACGCAATACACCTCAACGTCGTCACAACATACTGGCCTTGCTCAACGAGCAGGGCGAAGTCAGTGTCGACGAGCTCGCCAAGCGTTTCGAAACTTCGGAAGTTACGATTCGCAAGGATCTGGCCGCCCTGGAAAGCCATGGTCTGTTGCTACGCCGTTATGGCGGAGCGATCACCATGCCCCAGGAACTGGTGGCCGATGTCAGTCAGAATGTTTCCAAGTACAAACAGGCGATTGCCCGCGCTGCGGTCACACGTATCCGCGAGCACGCCCGCATCATCATCGACAGCGGCAGCACCACAGCCGCCATGATCCCCGAACTCGGCCAGCAGCCGGGCCTGGTGGTGATGACTAACTCCCTGCACGTCGCCAACGCCTTGAGCGAGCTCGAACACGAACCTGTCCTGCTGATGACCGGTGGCACCTGGGATCCCCACTCGGAATCCTTTCAGGGCCAGGTGGCCGAGCAGGTACTACGCTCTTACGACTTTGATCAGTTGTTTATCGGTGCCGATGGCATCGACCTGGTGCGTGGTACCACCACCTTCAATGAGTTGCTTGGCCTGAGCCGGGTGATGGCGGAAGTTGCGCGGGAAGTGATCGTGATGGTCGAGGCCGACAAGATCGGCCGCAAGATTCCAAACCTGGAGCTGCCGTGGAGCAGTGTCCATACCCTAATCACCGATGATCGCCTGCCTCAGGAGGCACGGGATCAGATACAGGCTCGCGGTATCAATTTGATTTGCGCGACGGTCAGTCAGGAGAAATAAGCATGTGTGGAATTGTCGGCGCGGTAGCTGAACGTAACATCACCGCCATTCTGGTCGAAGGCCTCAAGCGCCTCGAATACCGGGGTTATGACAGTGCCGGTGTGGCGGTGTACACCAACGACGGCACCCTGGAACGCACCCGTCGTGTGGGCAAGGTCAGCGAACTGGACGCAGCCCTGGCGGAACACCCGCTGGTAGGCCGTCTCGGCATTGCCCACACCCGCTGGGCAACCCATGGTGCGCCAAGCGAACGCAATGCCCACCCGCATTTCTCTGGCAACGTTGCGGTGGTGCACAACGGCATCATCGAAAACCATGAAGCGCTGCGTGAGCAACTCAAGGCGCAGGGTTACGTGTTCTCTTCCGACACCGACACCGAAGTCATCGCCCACCTGCTGACCGAAAAACTCAAGAACCTGCCGGACCTGACCGACGCCCTGAAGGCAACGGTCAAGGATCTGCATGGCGCCTACGGTCTTGCGGTTATCCACGCGCTGCAGCCGGATCGTCTGGTCGCGGCTCGCAGCGGCAGCCCGCTGGTGATCGGTCTGGGCCTGGGCGAGAACTTCCTCGCTTCCGACCAACTGGCCCTGCGTCAGGTCACTGACCGTTTCATGTACCTGGAAGAGGGCGATATCGCCGAAATCCAGCGCGACAAGGTGCAGATCTGGGACGTGACCGGCAAAGCCGTCGAGCGCCAGACCGTGCAGTACACCGACGGTGCCGAAGCCGCCGACAAAGGCGAGTTCCGCCACTACATGCTCAAGGAAATCCACGAGCAGCCTTCCGTGGTGCAACGCACCCTCGAAGGTCGCCTGAGCCCGAACCAGGTGCTGGTGCAGGCGTTCGGCCCGCAAGCCGCCGAACTGTTCGCCAAAGTGCGCAACGTGCAGATTGTTGCGTGCGGCACCAGTTATCATGCCGGGATGGTTGCCCGTTATTGGCTCGAAGAGCTGGCCGGTATTCCTTGCCAGGTCGAAGTCGCCAGTGAGTTCCGCTACCGCAAAGTCGTGGTTCAGCCGGACACGCTGTTCGTCACCATTTCCCAGTCCGGCGAAACCGCCGACACCCTGGCGGCCCTGCGCAACGCCAAGGAGTTGGGTTTCCTGGGTAGCCTGGCGATCTGCAACGTCGGCATCAGTTCGCTGGTGCGCGAATCCGACCTGACCCTGTTGACCCAGGCCGGTCGCGAAATCGGCGTGGCCTCGACCAAGGCGTTCACCACGCAACTGGTTGGCCTGTTGTTGCTGACCCTGTCCCTGGGTCAGGTGCGTGGCACGCTGGGCAAAGGCGTCGAAGCCACACTGGTGGAAGAACTGCGTCGCCTGCCAACCCGTCTTGGCGAAGCGCTGGCCATGGACAGCACCGTGGAAAAAATCGCCGAACTGTTCGCCGATAAGAACCACACTCTGTTCCTCGGTCGTGGCGCGCAATATCCGGTAGCGATGGAAGGGGCCCTGAAACTCAAGGAAATCTCTTACATCCACGCCGAAGCTTATCCTGCCGGCGAACTGAAGCATGGCCCGCTGGCACTTGTGGATAACGACATGCCGGTGGTGACCGTTGCGCCAAACAACGAACTGCTCGAGAAGCTCAAGTCCAACCTGCAGGAAGTCCGTGCACGGGGCGGTGAACTGATCGTGTTCGCTGACGAGAAGGCCGGGATGACCAATGGCGAAGGCACCCACGTGGTACAGATGCCGCACATCCACGACATCCTGTCGCCGATCCTCTACACCATCCCGCTGCAACTGCTGTCGTATTACGTCGCGGTGCTCAAAGGCACCGACGTGGACCAGCCGCGCAACCTGGCGAAGTCGGTAACCGTCGAATAAGTTATCCACATGGGTAACCCGCAATAAACAGTCGCAGACTGGAGGCCCATTGGGGCCTCCAGTCTGTGGCATGTTCCCCACTTTCTGTTACCGATCACCCCAGCGCGGCGCAACGCCACGCTTCTGTAACCGTCTCCCGCCGCTCAAAACGCTCCCTGCAAAAAAACTGAAATACGCCACAACCCCTGATTTTGGCGCTCTCCAGCCATGTCTGCGGTTCTTGTTGGATAGCTTCTCAGCAAGTTGGCCGTTCAATTGCATATGCTTGTATGTACAAGTAAATACGTATGCATACGAGTTGAACGAAACTCCGCATCACGTCCACTGATTCGCTTGTCGCGCCAAGGGGCGCACAAGCCGCTTGCCCATCGCCAGGGTTGGTTTGAATTGATCGCTGAGGAGT
>NZ_JBSVWF010000063.1:0-33016 GCF_054071635.1 Pseudomonas sp. SDO52101_S400
CCTCCGGGCGGTCCGACGTTTCGGGAGGGTTAGGGTGAGGGGGCTTTTGATCTTCAGGGACGATCCCAATAAGGAACCTCCCCAAAACACTCAACAAAGAAATCAATCACCGTCCGCACCTTCACCGACAACCGCCGACTCCCCGGCCACAGCACCGCAATCTGCTGCGGCTCCACACTGTTCGACACCTGATACTCCCCCAGCACCGGCACCAGCGTGCCCTCACGCACGGCCTCGCCGATCAGCCATGACGGAAACATCACCAGCCCCAAACCCTGTTCGGCGGCCTGTGTCAGGGTGTCGGCGTGGTTGCCGGTGATCGGGCCCTTGACCGAATACGGCGTCCACTCGCCCTGATCCTGACGGAAGAACCAGCGCTGCTGGCCGGTCGCGCCCTTGTAGGCCAGACACTGGTGGCGGGCGAGGTCTTCGGGATGTTGTGGCGTGCCGAAACGTTTGAGATACGCCGGGCTGGCCGCGACCTGAAAGCGGTGCGGCGCCAGAATCCGCGCCTGCATGCTTGAGTCGTGAAGCGGACCGATGCGGAACAACAGGTCGGCGCCTTCCTGCAGCGGATCGATGTAGTGGTCGGTTTGCTGGATGTCCAGTTGCAGCTTCGGATAGCGCTCGCACAAACGACCGAGCCATGGTGTCAGGTGGCGCTGGCCGAACACCACCGGGGCGTTGATCCGCACCAGCCCTGTCGGTTCGCTTTGCTGTTCCTGCAACGCCTGTTCGGCCTCTTCCAGTTGCACCAGCACCAGTCGCGCGTGGTGGCCGAGCATGCGCCCGGCTTCGGTCGGCGTCACGGCGCGGGTGTGGCGGTACAGCAATTGCTGGTTCAGCGCTTGCTCCATCAACTGGATCTGCCGGGAAATCGAGGAGGGCGCCACGCCCTCGCGGCGGGCGACCTCGGAAAAGCTGCCGTGATCGAGCACCGCCACAAACAGCCTTAGCGCCTTGAATCCCAGTTCGTTGAGCCCGTGCATCGTGTGTCCTGCTGTGCGAGTTGCGCAAAAGTGTTGTCCGGATGCTCCCATTTATCGCACAGCTGTGCCAGCCGATAATCCGCGCCATCGTTTTCTTCAGAGGTTTTTGTAGATGCAGTCGTTTGATGAAGTGAGTGCCGCACCGGCCCCGGTCGCCCGGCCGGGTTTGCGCTTGTTGCTGTTGCCGTTGGTGATTCTGGCCGGCATGGGGTTGTCGGTGGAGGCGGGGTTGCTCGGGCCATTGGGTGAGCAGGTCGGACATTTGTGGGCGACCTTGAGCATCTTCGGGGTTGGGTCGGCGATTCTGTTTTTGCTGTTGCTGTTTGCGGGGCCTCAGAAAGGCCCTGCGCTGACCGATCTGCCGCGCTGGCAGTTGATCGGCGGGTTTCTGGGGCCGATGTATGTGGTGGTGCTGACCCTGGCCACGCCGCACATCGGGATTGCAATGACGATGATTGCGATTCTGTCGGGGCAGGTTGGCAAGAGTGTGCTGATTGACCATTTCGGCTGGTTTGGTGCCACGCGCAAGAAGGTCAACGCCGAGCGTTGGCTGGCGTTGGGGTTGATTGTGGCGGCACTGATTTTGATTGCGCGGGGTTGATGAGATGAGTCTGGTGATTTTGTTGGCGGTGGTGGTGTTGGCCGGTGCGGTGTTGAGTGTGCAGGCGGCGATCAATGGGCGTCTGGGGGAGACTGTTGGGGTGTTGCGCAGTAGTTTGTTGACGTTTGTCGTCGGCGCTGTTTCTACGGGGTTGTTGATTCTGTTTTTCGAACCGGCCCATGCGGTCAGCCTGCTGGATGTGCCGAAGTGGCAGCTCAGTGGTGCTTTGTTTGGGGTGGTTTATATGATGGTCATGGTTGGTGCGGTCCCGCGCGTTGGTACGGCTGTGGCGACGGTGGCGGTTATTGTCGGGCAGCTTGGAATGGGGATGCTGATCGATAATTTTGGCTGGTTGGGGAATCCGGCGATTGAGTTGTCTTCTAGTCGGGTTTTGGCGATGGTTTGTTTGGGGTTGGCGTTGGTTTTCATGTATCGCAGTAGCGTGCGTCAGGCTGTTTGAACGTGGCGGCCTTTGGGCCGACCACGCTCTGGGTTGTTTGGGGTGAATATCCATTTTTTCGGGTGTTGCGGCTGGCGGTTTCGCCCTTACGGCGAGTCCCTTTGGCAAACGCCCCAAAGGAACCAAAGGTCTTGGGCCCTGACGTACGGCCCTCGCTGTGGCTCGGGTTCCTTCGCTCCGGGATTGATCCGGGGGCATCGCCTACGGTTTGCTTCGCTGCACCTCCTCTCGATGTGTTTGGCTTCGCCAAACGGTCGCTGCGCTCCCACCCCGGATAAATCCCTCCACTCAGCCTGCCGACGGGCCTTGCGATCAAAAGCGGTACTCGAGCTAACGCTCATCGTGGGGAGTGGTGAGTGGTGGGGGGGATGGTGAGTGGTGAGTATTGAGTGTTGAGTGGTTTGGTTGTTGGGTGGTTTTCACCTTCTACACTGGTAGCACGGCTTGTTCTTTCAGCCTCAGACAACCACCACAAAAGGAGTCTGTTCCATGGCAGATAGAAAATGCGATTGTCCGGGATGTCGTTGCACGATCAAGGAGGGTGAGCATTCTTATGTGGCGCACGGTAAGCATTATTGCTGTGAGGCCTGCGCGCATCATCACAAAAGTGGCGAGGAGTGTTCTGGCAAGGGTTGTCAGTGTGCACACCCCAAATAACGGCCAGCATGAAAAAAGTGGAGCCTAGTCAGGCTCCACTTGCAGTTTCAGGCTGTTGTCGTCCAGGCGTTCGGTGTGGCGGACGGTGCCTTGCAGGCGTCGGCCTTCGACTCTGACGTCGACGGTAGTGGCCTGTTCAAGGTCTTCCGGCTGCGGGGCCGGGACGCGCAGGGCGAAGCAGTAGGGATCGTTTTCGACAGGTTCCAGGCCAACCGGGCAGTCGATGCTTCTGGTGACTCGGCCGGATGCGGTGTCCAGGCTGTAGTCCAGATGCGCCGGGCTGCTGATGGTCGTCATGTGTGTTCCCCCGAAATAGTCCCCACCTGCGCCACAGCTTAGCTTGCCGGTCGCCACGTGACGTTTTCCACGCCGAATTTTTCCGCCGCAGGCTTGCTGGTCTTTTGCACCTTTTCCCGGCCGAAGCGCGGGATGCGGCCTACCCCGGCGTCGCAGCTTGCCCAGTGCCACGCCTCGGTGTTGTCCATTTTGTCCGAGCGGATAATGAACGACTTCGGCGCGCCGTGAAGGGTGTATTCGATAACAAACAGTTTTGCGTTGTTCATAAAGCCGATCTTCCTCCCTGTGGTAATAGAAGGATCGCTGCGCACCGGGAAAATTCACTCGGATTGTCCGACGGTATCTATCAATGGCGAGCGAGGGGGCGGACTGGTTACCATGGCGCTTTCGCCAATCCCGATGAATGTTAGCCATGGCCCTCGCCGCGCCCCCCGATCTGAGTGATACCGATGTGCCGGTACAGCCGCTGGCGCGCACGTATCCGCGCGGGTTGTTCATCGAGCCGCATGAGCATGTCTGGGGGCAGTTGCTGTATGCGATGAGCGGCGTGATGTGGGTCGAGACCCCGCACGAGGCGCTGGTGGTGCCGCCACAGCGGGCGGTGTGGTTGCCGCCGGGGGTGCCGCATGGGATTCGGGTGGTGTCGGATTTGCAGATGCGCAATATCTACCTGCGACCGGCGCTGGCAGCAACGCTGGATGACACGGTGCAGGTCATTGAGGTTGGCGGTCTGCTGCGCGAGTTGATTGTCGGACTGGTGGCGCAGGGCGACAGCGGCGATGCCGAGTATTACGAGGCGCTGGTCGGGCTGGCGCTGCTGGAGCTGAAACGCGCAAGGCGTTCGCAGTTGAAGATTCCGTTGCCAGACGATGCCGACCGGCGGCTGATGAGTCTGTGTCAGGCAGTGATGGCCGCGCCGTCGCTGGAGATCCCTTTCGAACAGCACGCCGAGAACGCCGGGGCCAGCGTGCGGACGCTTGCACGCCTGTTCAAGGAAGGGCTGGGCATGGGCTTTGCCGAGTGGCGGCGGCAGGTGCAATTGGCGACGGCGGTGGCGGAGTTGATTCAGGGCGTGCCGGTCAGCTCGATTGCCCGTGAGCTGGGTTATTCGCCGAGCAGTTTCAGCGACATGTTCCGCCGTGAACTGGGCGTGGCGCCTTCGCAGTTCGGGGCCGGACAGCTTTCAGGCTGATTTGGCCGAAATTCAGAAGTCCTTGGCCGGTGTCGGTCGCAGCCTTTCCCTAGACTTTGCCCATTCCCTTTATGTGGCGGAGTGATCCCATGAACTACCTGATTTCCCTGGGCATCGGTCTGGGCGTCGGCCTGTTGTATGGCGCGCTGGATTTCCGTTCCCCGGCACCGCCGGCCATTGCGCTGGTCGGCCTGTTGGGCATGCTGGCGGGCGAGCAATTGTGGCCGATGGGCCGGCAACTGATCAGCGGCTGGCTGTCCTGAATTTTCTTTTTTTCATTCGGTGGATGAACTCATGAAAGCACTGCAATTCGATCAAACCGGCGACTTGTCTTCCCTGCGCTTCGTCGAGGTGCCGACACCGGTGCCGGGGGCCGATGAGGTACTGGTGCAGATCAAGGCTGCCGGCCTGAACCCCAGCGACGTGAAGAACGTGCTCGGACGTTTCCCTTACACCACGCTGCCACGTATTCCCGGGCGGGACTTTGCCGGTGTGGTGGTCGAAGGGCCGCAGGCGTTGATCGGTCAGGAAGTCTGGGGCACCGGGCGTGAGCTGGGCTTTTTCGCCGACGGTTCCCATGCGCAGTTCGTCAAACTGCCGGCCAATGGCGTGGCGCACAAACCTTCGCACCTGAGTTTCACCCAGGCTGCCAGCCTCGGCGTGCCTTACACCACGGCGTGGGATGCGCTGGAGCGCAGTCTGGTCAGCGCTGAAACCCGTTTGCTGGTGATCGGCGGCGGGGCGGTGGCGACGGCTGCCTTGGCACTGGCCAAGGTGCGTGGCGCGCAGTTGCTGGCGGCGGCGCGGCGGCCGGAGCAGGTCAAGGAGTTGCAGGCGCAGGGTTATCAGACGATCCAGCTGGACAAGCCCGAGGACTTCGGCGCGCAGGTCAACGCGGTGTATCGCGGCGGTGCCGACGTGATCTTCGACACCACCGGTTTCTGGTTGCCGGCCTCGGTGCCGGCGCTGGCACCTTTCGGACGTATTGCGATCATCGCCGCACCGGTGGACGGGCATGTGCAACTGCCGGCGCTGGCCCTGTATCGCAAGGGCGGTTCCGTGGTTGGCATCAACTCCCTGCTGTACGGCGTTGAAGCCTGTGCGGCGATGCTCGAACAGTTCGGCCGGTTCTTCGACGAAGACTTGCTGCCACTGCCGCAAGGGCTTGTCGAAGCGCCGTTGGCCGAAGGACTGGCACGATATGCCGATGTGAATCAGGGCAGTGGCGACAAGGTTATTCTTATCCCCTGACGGTCTCTGTTCTTCATCACTTCACAAAACCGTGGGAGCGAGTCTGCTCCCACGGTTTTGTGGGTCTCAGGATTGCGGGACGCCGTTCTCCCACGCCGACCAGTTTTTCAGGATGTCCTGCACCAGCGGATTACCCGTGCGGTAGAGGTTTTCCAGGGCCGGCACAAATCCACCCTGATCGGCGTACTTGAGCAGGTTGTCCACTTCGCTGCCGCCCGGCGCCGGGCGGTCGAAGTCGGAGCCGGCGCGCACCACGGCCAGGCGCTGCACGTCCACCAGGCCCTCGCGGCTGGCGCGCAGCAAGGCTTCGTAGGTGGAGTTGTCTTCCTGTTGGGTGGTGCAGTATTCGCCCTTGTTGTCGGTCAGCAATTTGGTCCAGACCTCGGCGCGTTCGCTCAGGCGTGTGCCGGAGAACCAGGTGTTGCCCGCCAGCGTGTCGCAACGGGTGACCACCGGCGGCTGATTGGCCGGCGCTGCCGGGTATTTCAGGCGCCACGCGGCCGATTCCTTGCTTTCGCTCAGCTCGACCTTGTGGCTCAGGGCGTAGGCCTTGGCCTGCAGTTTCGGGTTGAGTTCGAAGACTTCGGTCTTATAGTCCAGCGGCGGTTTTTCGTTCGGGCCTTTCGTGTTGATGCCGAGGTAACCGGTCGGCCAACTCGATGGCGCATCGCGCGAATCAAGCTCCCACTGAGTACCGAACTCGACCAGATAATGTGCCCACGCAGCGGTACCGATGGTCCCGTGTTTCGGGCTGATGCCGGCAATCCCGGCAATCAGGAAGTAGCTTTTGCGCAGGTCGAATTTCGGCGACAGCGCCAGTGCCAGGGTCGAGGCGGCAGCGTTGGTCTGGCCCATGCCGGTGGTCATCAGGCACACCTGCTGCGTGTTGCAGCGGATGGTCGGGTACTCGGCCGACAGGCCCGGCACGCGGATTTCCTGTTTGAGTTCGAGGCGATCGATCCAGTGCTGTGCCTCCGGGGCGAACATGGTGATCAGCACGACTTTCGGCTGAATCGGAGCCTCAGCCGCCCATGCGGTGGAAGAGAGCAGGGCCGCAGCGGCCAGTGATACTCGCGTCATTGCTTTCATGATTGCTCCTGGATTCAGAACTGATAACCGATGCCGGCGTAGTAACCCCAGCCATTGGAACGGGCGCGGAAGTTACCGTCGCCGAAATTCAGCTCGCTGCCGTCGTCCCAGTTGCCGCCGTTGTGGAAGTAACGGCCAACCAGGGTGAAGCGCAAGTGCGTGAACGAGTACAGCAGGACGTTGGTTGCCACGGTGGCATTGGCGGTGCGCGCCGGGTTGTCCTTGTGCAGGTCGGAGCCGAAGTCGAAGTTGGTGAAGCCAATGTAGGTCAGCGAGGCGCCGTTGCTGAACTTGTCGATCGGCACAATGTATTTGAGCTGCGCCCGGTAGCCGTCCCACGAATATTCATTGCTGGCGCCGTAGTTTTCCCACTGGTAACGCCCGTACAGGTTGGCCGACAGATTGACCCGCGAATGGGTGTCGATGTCGGTGCCGAAACCGCTGTACAGCGTGTTGGCGCGGTTTTCCTTGCGGCTGCCGTGATCGTAGATCCAGTCGAACGCCACATACCATTCCTTGAACGGCCCGATGGCCAGGCTGCGGCCGGCGAGGTAGTCGATGGAGATGCGCGGTTCGTGCTCCATGAACACTGGCGAGCCGTGGTCCCACACGCCTTTGTCGTGGCTGTTGCCGATGTTGAAGATTTTCGGAATGTCGACGTAGCCGTACAGCTCGAACGGGCCCTTGCGCCCGAAGTACTCGTATTCCAGATAGATGTCGTCGGCCGGTTGCGGGCCGAAGCTGATGTCCTTGCTGCCGATCAGCATCAGATCCTGGTTATACCAGTCCGACAGGTACGCACCTTTTTTCGGCGGGCTGGCTTCGGGGCTGAGGGCTTCACCCTGGGCGGATTCTTCGGGCAGGGCAGGTTGCGCCAGCGCGGTATGGCTGAGAACTCCGGTAACGCCGGCCAGTAGCAGGGAAACAGCAACGGTGCGCGCACCACGACGGCGGCGGCAGGAAGAAGCGTGCATTCAAAGTCCTTTTTGCAGATAAACCCCGGGATATCGGGGACTGTACGGTTTTGTAACGAAAAAGTGGTCAACAGCGACTCGCAAACGTTTGCACAAGCCGTACCAATTTGTTCAGTCGACTGAAATTCAAATCAATTTGTCGATTTACCTGCCCATCCGGTCAGGTGTTTCCAGGCTTTTTCAAAAATACCTCCAGTCCTTGTTAAGAGCGGCTGGAAGTATTGCCGCAGAGGCTTATCGCACAAAAGTATTAACACTATTTAACCGGTGCCCCATCGGAGGGCATCAACTAGCGTGTGTCTGGAATAGACGGTTTATCTGATGACCGTCATACGCTTGATACGCGTGTTGGATCTTGCCGCAGTTGCACGCTTTTCAAGGATGAAATTGGCCACGAAAGGAGTAACCCGTGGAAGCAAGGTTCAGTGTCGCCCTCGTTTCGCGTTTTTCCCCACTTTCCCTTGCTGTGCATCTGAGTGTCGCCGGGCTACTGTTCGGCGGGGTCAGTGAGCAGGCGTTCGCCACCTGCTCGGCTGCCGGCTCCACGATTACCTGTTCGGGTGTCCCGACGCTGCCGCTGTTTCTCAACGATTACAGCAGTGCCACCAGCGGCCTGACGGTCAACGTCACCAATGGCGCGCAGATGAACGCCACCCTGGGCGGCAAGGTGATCAATCTGACCGGGGCCAACATCAACCTGAACAACTCCGGCACCCTCGACCCGGCCTTGCTGGGCCTGGTGTCGATCCTCAGTGGCGGTGCATTCATCGGCACCGGCGCGACCAGCACGGTGAGCATCGTCAACAACACCACCGGGCTCATTCGCGGCACCGGCATGTTGCTCGGCCTCAACCTGACCAGCATCGACGGTCTGGGGATTGCCGTGAACAACTCGGTGTCGGGCACTACGACCATCACCAACGACGGTACGATTACCTCGACCGGGCTGTCGGTCGGCGGCATCACCCTGGCCGATACGCCAGTGGTCGGGGTGTATGGCGGTTCGCAAGTCAACATGACCAACAGCGCCAGCGGTACGATCAACGGCCGGGTCGCGTTCGAAACCTCGGTGGCGGGCAACACCTTCACCAACGCCGGTAACATCACCGGCGGTGTGTCGATGGGGGCGGGCAGCACCAACACCTTCTACGCGATCACAGGTTCCAGCGTTAACGTCGGCGACGGTGTGCAAGTGTCCGTCGGACTCGGTGGCCTGATTGGCGTCAACCTGACGTTTGCCCCGACCGGGACGATCGATGGCGGTGCGGCCGGTACCAACACGCTGATCCTGCAAAACCCGATCGGTCTCGGTGGCGGCACCACCGGCACCGGCACGGCTTCCAGCGCGACCTACGTCAACTTCAACAACCTGACCCTCAACAGCGGCACCTGGACCTTGCAGGGGCCACTGGTCAGCGGTGCGACCACGCTCAATGGCGGTGTCGCGCAGTTCAATGACAACGCGGCGTTCGGCAGCGGTGTGCTGACATCCAATGGCGGGATACTTCAAGCCAGCAACGCCGGTTTGACGCTGGCCAACCAGATCAATCTGGGCGCCAGCGGCCTGACCCTGCAGGGCATCAACGGCATGACCCTCAACGGTGTGATCTCCGGCACCGGCGGCCTGACCAAGATCGGCAGCGGCCAGATCAACCTCAACGGCATCAACACTTACTCCGGCAACACCGTGCTCAACGGCGGTGTGGTGCTGGTGGGCAACAACCAGGCGTTCAGCACCGGCGGCATCACCGTTGGAGGCTCTTCGAGCATCTCGGCGACGACGCCGATTTCGCTGGCTAACGCGATCACGCTCAACAGCACCCTGACCGCAACCGGCACCGGCGCGCTGACCCTGGGCGGGGTGATCAGCGGCGCCGCCAACCTGACCAAAACCGGCAGCGGCAGCCTGACCCTCAACGGCATCAACACCTACACCGGGATCACCAGCCTCAGTGCCGGCACCTTGCGCGTCGGCAACAACAACGCTCTGGGCACCGGTGTACTCAACACCAGCAACGGCACCAGCCTCGACAGCACCGGCAACGTGACCCTGGCCAACAACGTCGGCATCACCGGTGTGTTGAACGTGCTCGGCAGCAACGCCCTGACCCTGGCCGGCATCGTCTCCGGCACCGGCGCGATCACCAAGAGCGGCAGCGCCAGCCTGACCCTGACCGGCAACAACACCAACAGCGGCACCACCGCGCTCAACGGCGGCACCCTGTTCGTCGGCAGTAACACGGCACTCGGCACCGGCGCTTTGAATGCTGCCGCCGGGACCACGCTGGATGCGACCACGGCGGTGACCCTGGCCAACGCGGTAGCCCTGGCGGCGGACCTGACCATCGGCGGCACTCAGGCGCTGGGCCTGAGCGGCGTCATCAGTGGCGCCGGCAACCTGATCAAGGGCGGCACCGCGAACCTGACCCTCAGCGGCAACAACACGTTCTCCGGTGGTACGGCACTGAATAACGGCACGCTGATCGTCGGCTCCAACACCGCACTCGGTACCGGCGCACTGACCACGGCGGCGGGCACTACCCTCGATGCCAGCACCACCGTGGCGCTGAGCAACGCTGTTGCTCTGGGCGGCAACCTGAACATCGCCGGCAACGCCAACCTGACCCTCGGCGGTGTGGTCAGCGGCAGTGGCGGGCTGACCAAGAACGGCGCGGCCAACCTGATTCTCAACGGTGCCAACACCTTCAGCGGCGGCACCACCCTCAACGCCGGCACGCTGACCGTCGGCAACGCCGCCGCACTGGGCAGCGGCGCCCTGACGGTCGCCAGTGCCGCGACTCTCGACAGCAACACCTCGGTCATCCTGAACAACAACGTCGCACTCAACGGCAACCTGGCCATCGGCGGCAGCAACGGCATGATTCTGGGCGGCGTGCTCAGCGGTGCCAGCCAGTTGATCAAGAACGGCACCGCCAACCTGACACTCAACGGCGTCAACACCTTCACCGGCGGCACGGCACTCAACGCCGGCAGCCTGACCGTCGGCAATGGCGCGGCACTCGGCACCGGCACGCTGACCGTGGGCGGGGCGGGCGCAACGCTCAACAGCAGCGCCAACGTGACGCTGAACAACGCGATTGCACTCAACTCCAACCTGACTGCCGGCGGCGCCAACCCGCTGACCCTCGGCGGCGTGATCAGTGGCGGCAGCAACCTGATCAAGACCGGTTCTTCGACCCTGACCCTGACCGGCAACAACACCTACACCGGTGCAACGTCACTGAACGCCGGGACATTGATCGTCGGCTCCAACACCGCGCTCGGCACCGGGGTGCTCAACGCCGGCAACAACACCACGCTGGACGCCAGCACCGCGACCAGCCTGGCCAACAACGTCAACCTCGGCGGTAACGTAACCATCGGTGGCAGCAACGCGCTGACCCTCGCGGGTGTGGTCTCCGGTGTCGGTGGCCTGACCAAGAGCGGCCCCGCCGACCTGATACTCAATGGCGCCAACACCTACTTCGGCAACACCGCACTGAACGTCGGCAAACTGATCGTCGGCAGCAATACCGCGCTGGGCAGTGGTGCGCTGAACGCGGCAGCCGGTACCACGCTGGATACCAACACTGCCGTCACTCTGGGCAACCAGGTCAACCTTGCCGGAGCCATGAATATCGGCGGCAGCGCCGATCTGACCCTTACCGGCACCGTCGCCGGAGCCGGCAGTCTGGTGAAAAACGGCGCGGCCAACCTGAATCTGAATGGCACCAACACCTACGTCGGCGGCACCACGTTGAACGCCGGTACGGTGACTGTCGGCAACAGCTCGGCACTCGGCACTGGCGCCTTGACGGTAGGCGGTGCGGCGACGCTCGACAGCAGTTCGCCGCTGGCCAGCCTGGCCAATGCGGTCGTGCTCAATGCGGCGCTGAGTATCGGCGGGACCCAGGACCTGACCCTCGGCGGCGTGATCAGTGGCGCAGGCCAGTTGATCAAGAACGGCGCGGCCAACCTGACCATCAACGGCACCAACACCTACAGCGGGGGTACCACGCTGAACGCGGGCACGCTGACACTGGGCTCGGCCGCTGCCTTGGGCAGTGGCGATCTGACCGTCGGCGGCGCTTCGACGCTGGATACCAGCACCGGCATGAGCGTCGGCAACAACATCACCCTCAACGCCGGCCTGACCCTGGCCGGCAGCAACACCCTGAACCTCAGCGGCGTGATCGATGGCGCCGGCAGCCTGACCAAGGATGGCTTTGGCGACCTGACGCTCAGTGGCAACAACACCTTCACCGGTGCGCTGAACATCGCCTCCGGCAGCGTCACCACCGTGAGCAGCGGGGCGCTCGGCAACACCTCCGGCGCCAACATCAGCGCCGGTGCCAATCTCTATCTCAACAGCAGCGCCAGCCTCAACGGGCTGAGCGGCAGCGGCAGTGTGCAGATCGCCGGCGGCAACACCCTGACCGTGGGCGGCGTGAACAGCACCAGTACCTTCGATGGCGATCTCGGTGGCAGCGGTGCGCTGACCAAAGTCGGTACCGGGACGCTGAACCTCACCGGCAGCAGCGGCCTCACCGGCAATACCAACGTCAACGGCGGTACGCTGAATCTCACCGGTTCTCTGGCCAGCACCCAGCTCAACATCAACAACGGTGCGACTCTCACGGGCACCGGTTCGGCGCTGGGCTTCATCACCATCAACAGCGGCGGTCATCTGGCGTTGTCCTCGGGCAATACCTTGTCCACCTCGTCGCTGATCCTCACCGCCAACAGTAATGTCGACGCGAGCCTCGCCACGCCATCGACCACATCGCTGATGAACATCGGCGGCAACCTGACCCTCGACGGCAATCTCAATGTCACCGATGCCGGCGGTTTCGGCGTCGGGGTCTACCGCTTGTTCAACTACATCGGCGCGCTGACCGACAACGGCCTGACCGTTGCCGGTGTGCCGGTGGGTTATGGCCTCGGCGATATCCTCGTGCAGACCCTTGGCAACCAGGTCAACCTGGTGGTGTCGGCCCCGAACACCAACCTGCGTTTCTGGGACGGCAGCCAGACAATCCCCAACGGCACGGTGGATGGCGGCACTGGCACGTGGAATGCCGGCGGCACCAACTGGACCAATTCCAACGGCACGCTGAACCAGGCCTGGGCCGGCGACTTCGCGGTGTTCCAGGGCACGGCCGGTACGGTGTCGGTCAACGGCACGCAACTGTTCACCGGAATGCAATTCCTCACCGATGGCTACAACGTGGTGAACGGCACGGCGGGCTTGCTGACCGCCGTCAACGGCAGCGGTGGCACCACGGCGATGCGGGTTGATCCGGGCGTGACCGCCACGGTCGGCGTGAACATCGACGGCAGCGGCATCCTCAACAAACTCGACGCCGGCACCCTGGTGCTCAATGGCGCCAACAGCTACACCGGTGGCACGCAACTGGACGGTGGCACGCTGGTGGTCGGCAGCAACACCGCACTGGGCACTGGCGCGTTGATCGCCAACGCCGGTACGCAACTGGACAGCAACACTGCCGTGACCCTGGCCAACGCTGCCACGCTGAATGGCAACCTCACGGTGCTCGGCAGCAATGCCTTGACCCTCAACGGTGTCATTTCCGGCACCGGCGGCTTGATCAAGAACGGTTCGGCCAGTCTGACCCTCGGCGGCAACAACGCGTTTCTCGGGCCGGTGGCGCTGAACGCGGGCGGCCTGATCCTGGCGTCGAACAGCGCGCTGGGTTCGGCCACCCTGAACGCCGCGAACGGCACCACCCTGGATGCCAGCGGCGCCTTCACGGCGGGTAACGCGATCAATCTGGCAGGCAACCTCGGCATCGTCGGCAGCAACGATCTGACACTCAGCGGAGCCATCAACGGCGCCGGCAGCCTGACCAAGAACGGCGCGGCCAACCTGATCCTGAGCGGGGCCAACAACTTCCTCGGCGGCATCACCCTCAATGCAGGCACCTTGACTGCCGGCAGCAACGGCGCCCTCGGGCTGGGCAACCTGACCGTGGCCGGGGCTTCGTCCCTGGATAGCAACACCTCGGTGTCGCTGGGCAACAACGTGGTGCTCAACGCCAACCTGACCCACACCGGCAACAGCGACGTGGCCCTCAGCGGCGTGGTCAGCGGCACCGGCGGACTGATCAAGAACGGCGCCTCCAACCTGACCCTCAACGGCATCAACACCTACAGCGGCGGCACCACGCTGAACGCCGGCACCGTGACCCTCGGCACTTCGGCGGGCCTGGGCTCCGGCGCGGTGACCGTGGCGGGTGCGACGACTCTCGACACCACGGTGCCTCTGGTACTGGCCAATAACCTTAACGTCAATGCCAATCTCAGCGTGGCGGGCAACAACAACCTGACCCTGGGCGGCGTGATCGCCGGGGCAGGCACCCTGACCAAGAACGGTCTGGCCGACCTGACGCTGTCCGGTAACAACACCTTCAGCGGCACCTTCGATGTGCAGTCCGGCAGCCTGACCACCCTGGGTAACTCGGCGCTGGGCAGCAACGCCGGGGTCAATCTCGGCGCTGCGGCGACTCTCAACCTCGGCGGTTCGGGCAGCCTCGCCAGCTTGACCGGCACCGGCACTGCGCTGATCGGCGGCGGCAACACGCTGAGCATCGGCGGCAACAACGCCAGCAGTATTTTCGGCGGTGTGCTTACCGGAACCGGAGAACTGAACAAGCTCGGCACCGGTACGCTGACCCTGAGCGGCATCAACAGCCTGACCGGCAACACCACGGTCAACGCCGGTACCTTGAACGTCAGCGGTTCGCTGGACAGCGCCAGTGTGCTGGTCAACAGCGGCGGCACCCTGACGGGTGGCGGTTCGCTCGGCGGGGCCGTGACTGTGGCGGACGGCGGTCACCTGGCCGGCGCCACCGGCAGCACCCTGTCGGTGAACTCGCTGGTGTTCAACGCTAACTCCAACTTCGATGTCGGCCTCGGCGCACCGGTTTCCGGTGGCGGCAATGCGCTGGTCAACGTCGGCGGCAACCTGACTCTCGACGGCACGCTCAATGTCAGCGACATCGGTGGTTTCGGCAGCGGTGTGTATCGGTTGATCAACTACACCGGTGGCCTGACCGACAACGGCATGCTGATCGGCACCGTGCCGGGCAGCGTCACCCCGGGCGACCTGACTCTGCAAACGGCGCTGGCCAACCAGATCAACCTGTTGGTCACCGCTCCGGGCGTCACCGTGCAGTTCTGGGACGGCAACCAACTCGTTGCCAACGGTTCGGTGGATGGCGGCAGCGGCACCTGGGGCACCGGCACCACCAACTGGACCGACGTCAACGGCACGACCAATCAGGCCTGGGGCAACAGCTTCGCAGTGTTCCAGGGCACGGCGGGCACTGTGACCGTCAACGGCGCGCAAACCATCACCGGCATGCAGTTCGTCACCGATGGCTACAGCCTGCAGAACGGCACGGCCGGTTCGTTGGATCTGGTCAATGGTTCGCTGGGCAATGCGACTGTGCGGGTCGATCCGAACGCTACCGCAACCATTGGCGTAGCAATCAACGGTGCCGGCACACTGGGCAAATACGACACCGGCACCCTGGTGCTAAACGCTGCCAACGGCTACACCGGCGGCACCGCGCTCAACGGCGGCAAGATTGTGGTCGGCAACAACGCCGCGCTGGGTACCGGCGTGTTGACCGCTGCCAACGGCACGGCGCTGGACAGCAACACGGCAGTCAGCCTTGGCAACGCTGTGGTACTCAACGGCGGACTGACCATCGCCGGCTCCAATGCGTTGACCCTCGGCGGCGTGGTCAGCGGCAGCGGCAGTCTGATCAAGACCGGCGCATCGAGCCTCACCCTCAACGGCAGCAACACTTACAGCGGCGGCACTCAGCTATCTGGCGGTTCGCTGATTCTGGGCAACAACAGCGCGATCAGCAGCGGCGCTCTCACTGTGCTGGGCAACGGCACTCTCGACAGCACCTCGGCGCTGCAACTGGCCAACGCCATCAGTCTGGGTGCGCAACTGACCCTGGCCGGCAACCAGAACACCACGCTGCTCGGCGCAATCACCGGCAGCGGCAGTCTGGTGAAAAACGGCAGTGGCGACCTCGTGCTCAGTGGCGCCAACACCTACAGCGGCGGCACGACGCTGAACGGCGGCAGCACCCGTGGCGACACCAGCAGCTTGCAAGGCGCCATCGTCAACAATGCGGCGCTGACCTTCGAGCAGAACAGCGACGGCAGCTACACCGGCAATCTGACAGGCGCCGGTACTTTGAACAAAACCGGCACCGGCGCCTTGCTGCTGACCGGCAACAACACCTTCACCGGCAACACCGCGGTGCAGGCCGGTACGCTGAACGTCAATGGCGTGCTCAACAGCGCCAGCGTCAATGTCGCCAGCGGCGCGAAGATCGGCGGCAGCGGTCAATTCGGTGGCGCGGTGCAACTGGCCAACGGCGCGACGCTGCTCGGCGGTGGCAACGCGACGCCGTTGTCAGTCGGATCCCTGGCGTTGTCTTCGGGGACCAATCTGGACTTCACCCTCGGCTCGGCCAGCAGTTCCACAACCGTGGTCAATGTCGCCGGCAACCTGACCCTGGACGGTACGCTGAACATTACTAACGCCGGTGGTTTCGGCACCGGCATCTATCAACTGTTCACCTATGGCGGCAGCTTGACCGACAACGGTCTGGTCTACGGTAGCCTGCCGGTTTCGGCGGCCAATCTGAGCCTGCAAAGCGCCTTCGCCAACCAAATCAACCTGCTGGTGCAAGGCACGCCGGGCGAGGTGCAGTTCTGGAACGGTGGCAAGACCAACCCGGACGGCAGCATCGGTGGCGGCAGCGGTGTGTGGGGGCCTGGCACCAACTGGACCGACCCGACCGGCACTCAGGCTCTTGGCTCCAACGGCCAGTTCGCAGTGTTTGGCGGGCAGGGCGGGACGGTTACCATCCAAGGCAACCAGAACTTCACCGGGCTGCAATTTCTCGTCAACGGCTACAGCCTGGAGCCGGATGCCGGCGACACGCTGACTCCGGTCAACGGACCTGGCGGCACCCCGGCGCCGATCCGTGTCAACGCCGGTGCCAGCGCGCAAATCGATGTGCCGCTGATCGGTACCGGCGGGATCGAGAAACTCGACTCCGGCACGCTGATCCTCACCGCAGCCAATACTTACAGCGGTGGCACCACCGTCAGTGGCGGTACGCTGATCGGTAACACCACCAGCCTGCAAGGCAACATCATCGACAACGCTTCACTGGTGTTTCAGCAGAACGTCGATGGCCAGTTCAATGGTCGCTTGAGCGGCGTCGGCGCACTGGCCAAACGTGGCGCGGGGCGGTTGCTGTTGATCGGCGATCAACCGTTCAGCGGCACTGTCTTGGTCGATCAAGGCGTGCTGCAAGTCGGCAGCCGTGCGGCGCGGGCATCGCTGGGCGGTCAAGTGACCGTGGCCAACGGCGCGGCCCTGAGCGGTAACGGCAGCGTCGGTTCGGTGGTCAACCACGGGGTGGTGGCCTCCGGTGGCGGGGACGGTACCTTGAGTGTGGCGGGCAACCTGACCAACGCCGCTGACGGCGTGCTGGCCCTGACGGTCAGCTCGCCAACTGCCACGCCACTGGCGGTCGGCGGTACGGCCAGTTTGGGCGGGGGCCTGCAAGTGAACAGCCTGGCGCCGTTCACCGGCAACACCGTGTACTCGCTGATCACCGCCGGTGGCGGGGTCGTGGGTACATTCAGTGCAGCCGATCTGCCGCAATACGCGTTCCTCGACACGGCGCTGGTCTACAGCCCTGACGCGGTGAACCTGGTGGTCAGCCGCAACGGCAACTCGTTCGTCGACGTCGCCGCCACCCGCAACCAGCGCAACACCGCCTCGGCGTTGATGCGTAACGGACCGGCCGGTGCTGCGCTGCAGAACGAAATCGTCAACCTCAGCGTTGCCGGCGCGCGTCACGCCTTCGACAGTCTGTCCGGGGAGATCCATGCCAGCACCGCGAGCGCCGTTCTCGAGGATTCCCGTTTTGTACGTGAAGCGGTCAATGACCGCATGCGTCAGCCGACTTGCAGCGCGTCGGATGATCCTCGCCGGACACTGGCACCGAGCGACACCCAGCTGAGCAGCAACGGTTGTCACGGTGAAATGGTCGGCTGGGCCCGTGCGATTGGTGCCTGGGGCGACATGGGCGGCGACAGCAACACGGCGAAAGTCGATCGCAGCCTCGGCGGTTTCATGCTCGGCACCGACAAGCAACTCGACGATCAATGGCGTGCCGGGATGGCGGCGGGTTACACCCGTGGCAACCTCAACGCCCACGATCGCAACTCCGATGCCAAGGTCGACAGCTACCACCTGGCGGGTTACCTGAGCTCGCAGTTCGATGCACTGGCCGTGCGCCTCGGCGCGGCTTACAGCTGGCACAGCATCGAGACCAAGCGCGACGTCAGCGTCGGTGCCTACAACGACCGTCTGAAGGCTGACTACGATGCACGCAGTGCCCAGGTGTTCGGTGAAGTGGGGTACGCCATCAATGCGGCAGGCGTTGCCATCGAACCGTTCGCCGGCCTGGCCTACGTCAACTACGACAGCGACACCGCCAAGGAAAAAGGCGGAGTGGGGCGCCTGAAGGGCGATGCCGATCAGGACATCACCTACTCGACCCTCGGCGTGCGCATCGGCAAGTTGGTGACCCTGGCCAACGGCAGCCAACTGACCCCGCGTGCAGCGATCGGCTGGCGGCATGCCTACGGCGACACCAAGCCTGACGCCGACCTGACCTTCATCGATGGTGGCGCGTCGTTCAGCACCCAGGGCGTGCCGATTGCCAAGGACAGCGCGTTGCTCGAAGCCGGCGTGGACTTCCAGACCAGCCCGACCGGCAAGCTCGGCATCGGCTATTCGGGTCAGGTGTCCAGCGACAACAACGACAGCGCGATGACCATCAGCTTCAGCCAAAGCTTCTGATCATGGTCGAAGCACTTTAGCCGCCCGAAAGGGCGGTTTTTTTTGCTCGGCAATCCCCTCTGCTAGAATCCGCCCCATTCCCTGCCAGAGGTTGCCCCATGAGCGAACCCATCCGTCTGACCCAATACAGCCACGGTGCCGGTTGCGGCTGCAAGATTTCGCCACAGGTGCTGGAAGTGATTCTTGCCGGCAGCGGCGCACAGAACCTCGACCCGAAACTGTGGGTCGGCAACGCCTCGCGCGATGACGCGGCGGTGTATGAAATCGATGCCGAGCGCGGTGTGGTGTCGACCACCGACTTCTTCATGCCGATCGTCGATGACCCGTTCGACTTCGGCCGGATCGCTGCGACCAATGCCATCAGCGATATCTACGCGATGGGCGGTGATCCATTGATGGCCATTGCCATTCTCGGCTGGCCGGTCAATGTGCTGGCGCCGGAAGTGGCGCGGGAAGTGATCCGCGGTGGTCGCGCGGTGTGCGATGCGGCGGGCATTCCGTTGGCCGGTGGCCATTCGATCGATGCGCCGGAGCCGATCTTTGGCCTGGCCGTCACCGGGCTGGTGGAAAAACGCTTCATGAAGCGCAACGACACCGCCACCGCCGGCTGCCTGCTGTACCTGACCAAGCCGCTGGGCATCGGCATCCTGACCACCGCCGAAAAGAAGGGCAAGTTGCGCAACGCCGACATCGGTCTGGCGCGGGACTGGATGTGTACGCTGAACAAGCCCGGCAGTCGCTTCGGCAAACTGGCCGGCGTCACCGCCATGACCGATGTCACCGGTTTCGGCCTGCTCGGGCATCTGGTGGAAATGGCCGACGGCAGCCAACTGACGGCACGCATCAGCTATGACCGCGTACCCCGTCTGGACAGCGTCGAGTACTACCTCGACCAGGGTTGTGTACCTGGCGGTACCTTGCGCAATTTCGACAGCTATTCGAGCAAGCTCGGGCGTGTGCAGGAACTGCACAAGCGGGTGCTGTGCGATCCGCAAACCAGCGGCGGCCTGCTGGTGGCAGTGACCCCGCAAGGCAACGCCGAATTCCTCGCCGTGGCCGCAGAACTGGGCCTGAATCTGGCGCCGATCGGTGAACTGGTCGAGCGACAGACCCACGCAGTCGAGGTGATTTGATGCTCCGCGACTGCACCGATTACCGCGACATTTTCCTTAACGACCGGCCAATGATGGATGCCCGCGCGCCGGTCGAGTTTCACAAAGGCGCGTTCCCCGGGGTGGTCAATCTGCCGCTAATGAACGACCTGGAGCGGCAAAAGATCGGCACCTGCTACAAGCAGCATGGCCAGCAGGCGGCCATCGAATTGGGGCACCGTCTGGTGTCCGGCGCGGTGAAGTCCGAGCGCATCCAGGCCTGGGCCGAGTTTGCCCGGGCCCATCCCGATGGTTACCTCTATTGTTTTCGCGGTGGCTTGCGGTCGCAGATCACCCAGCAGTGGCTCAGGAGCGAGGCCGGCATCGACTATCCAAGAGTCGGCGGCGGTTACAAGGCGCTGCGCAACTTCCTTATCGACACCCTCGAGCAAGCGTTAGCGCAGTGTGAATTCGTGCTGCTGGGCGGCATGACCGGCACCGGCAAGACCGAACTGCTGGTGCAGTTGGGCAACGGTCTGGATCTGGAGGGCCACGCCAATCATCGCGGTTCCAGTTTCGGCAAACGCGCTACAGGTCAACCGTCGAACATCGATTTCGAAAACCGCCTGGCCATCGACATTCTCAAGAAACGCGACGCCGGTATCGGCCAGTTCGTGCTCGAAGACGAGAGCCGGGTCGTCGGCAGCTGTGCCTTGCCGTTGCCGTTGTATCAGGGCATGCAGCAGTACCCGATGGTCTGGCTGGAAGACCGTTTTGAAGACCGGGTGCAGCGGATCCTGCGCGATTACGTGGTGGACCTGTCGGCCGAGTTTGCGGCGGTGCACGGCGAGCAGGGTTTTGCGCTGTTCTCTGAACGCCTGCTCGAGAGTCTGAACAACGTACAAAAACGTCTGGGCGGCGAACGCCATCGACGGATGCTGCTGTTGATGGAAGACGCATTGGCAGAGCAGGGGCGCAGCGGTTCGGTGGATCTGCACCGGGGCTGGATCGAAGGGTTGCTGCGCGAGTATTACGACCCGATGTATGTGTTTCAGCGCGAGAAGAAGGGCGCGCGAATCGAGTTCGCCGGGGAGCAGCAAGCAGTCCTTGAATATCTGCACGACCGCGTGAATCAGAAGGTTTGATGCTGTAATCAGCGGCCTATTCGCGGGCAAGCCCGCTCCCACAATGGAAATCCGTTGAACCCATCATTTGAGTTCGGCACAAGATTAAGTGTGGGCGCGGGCTTGCTCGCGAAAGGGGAAGGGCAGGCAGCACAAAGCTCAAGTCGGGCAGGTGGCCTTGCCGTTATCCAGTCCTTGCTTGTAGCTGTGGCTCTGCAGGCTGGCCTTGCCGTTGTGCCAGGTCAGGGTCAGCACATACAGCGAGTCATAGTCACCGGACGCCCAGTCTTCGGTAATGGTTTGCTTCTCGCCCACCGCCTTGCCGGCGACCTTGTTGATCAGCTCCGGCAGGTAGCCGTGGGACCACGCGGTGTAGATGGTCGAGTTGTGATATTTGTCGGCGGTCAGCTCCCGGGCCAGGTCGCTGGTGTCGTTGGCCGAGAACTCGATGTTCACCGGCAGGCCGAGCTTGATCGCGGCTGGGCTGATGGTCATCAGGGGACGGATGTAGCTGTAGGAATTGTCCAGCTCGCCTTCCTCGACATTGCGCGTCGGATTGGCGGCGAACACGTAGTCGGCCTTGCCGAATTTCTCCGGCAGCAGCGTCGACAGCTCGATGGCACGGTTCAGGCCCTGACAGTTGAGCTGGCCGAGGCCGCCGGCGGGTTTTTCCCCGTGACGCAGGAAGATCAGGGTCTGGGTGCCGTCCACCGGTTGCGCGCGGCTTTCGCTGGATTCGAGTGACAGGAACAGCGCGCTCACCGCCAACAGGGAGGGCAGGGCCACGTAAGCGCGATGTTTGAAGCGTTTGGCGACTTTCATCAAGTTCGTCATGAGATCGGGATTCTTCAGCGTGTTCGGTTAAGGCTGACAAACCTCTACACCGCGGGCTGCCGGGGCCGGGTGTTTTTCCCTGTCTTGATTGGCTTTCTTGGAGCCCTCGCAGGCCTTTTGGTTCGCTCCGCTTGCCGGGGCGCACTCTAATGGCATCGCCCAAAGGCTTGAGGGAAGGTTAGCGACAGGATGTTGCGGATTTAAGTAAGCATGGCGGTCACAGCAAAAAAGAACCCGAGCCAGCGCGGAAAACGTGGATTATGCTCAGGCCTTTCATTTTGTGACTGGATGCTACACATGACCGATCTGTCCGCGTTCCCGATCACCCAGAAATGGCCGGCGCAGTACCCTGACTGGATTCAGCTCTATTCCCTGCCGACCCCCAACGGCGTCAAGGTCTCGATCATGCTCGAAGAGATCGGTCTGCCCTACGAGCCGCACCGCGTGGGCTTCGACACCAACGACCAGATGTCCCCGGAATTCCTGTCGCTGAACCCGAACAACAAGATCCCGGCGATCCTCGACCCCCACGGCCCGGAAGACAAACCGCTGCCGTTGTTCGAGTCCGGTGCGATCCTGATTTACCTGGCAGACAAAAGCGGTCAGTTGCTGGCCCAGGAAGGCGCGTTGCGCTACGAAACGATTCAGTGGCTGATGTTCCAGATGGGCGGCATCGGCCCGATGTTCGGCCAGCTCGGTTTCTTCAACAAATTCGCCGGCAAGGACTACGAAGACAAGCGTCCCCGTGATCGCTACGTCGACGAAAGCAAACGTCTGCTCAACGTCCTGAACACTCGCCTGGAAGGACGCGACTGGATCATGGGCGAGCGCTACACCATTGCCGACATCGCCACCTTCCCGTGGGTGCGCAACCTGATCGGTTTCTACGAGGCGGGCGATCTGGTCGGCATCAAGGACTTCCCGAATGTCACCCGGGTACTGGAGCGCTTTTTGGCGCGGCCGGCGGTGGTGCGCGGGCTGACGATTCCTCAATAAGGACGGTGCATGGATTCGTTCCATTTCAAGCAAGTCGATGTTTTCAGCCAGACTGCCCTGAAGGGCAACCCGCTGGCGGTGGTCTTTGATGCCGACTCCCTGAGCGATGAGCGCATGGCTGCCTTTGCCAACTGGACCAATCTGAGTGAAACCACCTTCATTCTTGAGCCGCAGGACCCTCGCGCCGACTATCGCGTGAGGATCTTCACGACACTGAGCGAACTGCCGTTTGCCGGGCATCCGACCCTGGGCACCTGCCACGCCTGGCTGCAAGCAGGCGGCGTGCCCAAGGGTGCGGAGATCATTCAGGAGTGTGGCGTCGGGCTGGTAAGAATAAGGCGCGAAGGCTCGGAACTCGCTTTTCTCGCGCCGCCGCTCCTGAGGTCGGGGCCGGTCGAGGCCGACGTCATGGAGCGGGTGCAGCGCGGACTGGGAATCACCCGTGATGAGATTGTCCGCGCGCAATGGGTGGACAACGGTGCGGGGTGGCTCGCGGTGATGATCAAGGATCGGCAACAGGTGCTGAACCTGCAACCGGATCATTCGCAGATGCAGGGCCTGGCGGTGGGCGTCATCGCAGCGTGGGATCCCGAGCGCGACGGTGACGATGCCCGGTTTGAGGTGCGTGCGTTTATTTCCGGAGATGGCATGCCCGAAGATCCGGCCACCGGAAGCCTGAATGCCGGGATTGCCCAATGGTTATTGGCCGAGGGCCTGGCGCCCGAGTCCTATACCGTCAGCCAGGGCTTGAGCATGGGCCGAGCGGGAAAGCTGCGGATAAACCGGCTCGGGAACGAGATCTGGATCGGCGGCTCCGTGGTCACGTGCATTGAGGGGCAATTGCGGCTTTGAAGATCAGAGTCGCCGGCGTAAGGGCCGGCGATTGTTGCGCACCCGGTAATGCACTGTTGATTGATCCAGGTTTGTACCCCGTCCCCCGCAAGGCATAAGCTTCGCCCCCTACGACTTTCGTCTCATCTGCCCGTTTTCAGGAAAGGCCCCATGTCCAGTCAGTTCCCCGAAGCACGTCCACGCCGTCTGCGCCGCAATGCGAGCCTGCGCAGCCTGTTCCAGGAAACCGAGTTTTCGCTCAACGATCTGGTGCTGCCGATCTTCGTCGAAGAAGAGATCGACGACTTCGTGCCGATCAAGAGCATGCCCGGCGTGATGCGCATTCCGGAGCGCAAACTGGCCAGCGAGATCGAGCGTTATGCCCGTGCCGGGATCAAGTCGGTGATGACTTTCGGCGTGTCCCATCACCTGGACGCCAACGGCAGCGACACCTGGCGCGAAAACGGGCTGGTGTCGCGCATGTCGCGGATCGCCAAGGACGCCGTGCCGGAAATGATCGTGATGTCCGACACCTGCTTCTGCGAGTACACCGACCACGGCCATTGTGGCGTGATGCACAACCATGAAGTCGACAACGACCAGACCCTGATTAACCTCGGCAAGCAAGCCGTGGCTGCTGCTCGTGCCGGCGCTGATGTGATCGCACCGTCGGCCGCGATGGACGGTCAGGTGCGGGCGATTCGCCGGGCGCTGGACGATGCCGGCTTCACGCAGATTCCGATCATGGCCTACTCGACCAAATTCGCCTCGGCGCTCTACGGCCCGTTCCGCGAGGCCGGAGGCAGTGCGCTGAAAGGTGATCGCAAAAGCTATCAGATGAACCCGATGAACCGCCGCGAAGCCTTGCGCGAATCGTTGCTCGACGAGCAGGAAGGCGCCGATGCGCTGATGGTCAAACCGGCCGGTGCGTACCTGGACATCATCCGCGACATCCGCGAAGCCTCGACTCTGCCGCTGGCGGCGTATCAGGTCAGCGGCGAGTACGCGATGATCAAGTTCGGCGCCCAGGCCGGGGCCATCGACGAAGATCGCGTGGTGCGCGAAAGCCTCGGCGCGATCAAGCGCGCAGGTGCGGATCTGATTTTCACCTACTTTGCGATGGATCTGGCACTGGCCGGGATCTGAGCCTTCAGGGGCAATTGAAAAACGGCCGGATCCCGTGGTCACGGAAATACCGTTCGATCACCTTCGGATCCGCGCTGTTATCGGCAATCGCCACGTAGGTGTCCGGGCGCAGCAAGTAAAAGCCGTTGCGTCCCAGTCCTGCCGTTTCAAACGCCGGGCGCCAGTCGAACACGTGCAGCGGCAAGTGGTGTTCATGACACCAGGCGATCATCTCGTCGCTGGTGTCGCCGTACACATGCACCTGCCAGCACGGTTGGCGCAACGGTTCGTAATTGTCCCCCTCGCCATCATGGGCCCACGGCAAACGGTCGCCGCCGTGGACATGCCCGGCCAAGCCTTCGCTCAGCGCCATGCCTCGATAGTTGATGGTGATTTGCGACACTGTGCGAAACAGGAATTCGCGACTGGTCTCGAAGGACGCCATTTTCGGGATCAGGAACGGTGCCAGTCGCGTGCGCAACAGATCGGCCATGCGACCTTCGGCGGTGACAAAACTGAAGACCTTGTCAGTGGTCGACACCAGCCGCCGGGCGAAGGCAATGCGTTCGGTTTCGTAGCTGTCGAGCAGCTTTGCCGTGGCGCCGCCGCTGAGTACCGCCGCGAGTTTCCACGCCAGGTTGATCGCATCGCCGATGCCGGTATTCATGCCTTGGCCACCGGCAGGGCTGTGCACGTGCGCCGCATCACCGAGCAGAAACGCCCGGCCCTTGCGAAAGTGATCCGCTACCCGATGATGCACGCGGTAGGTGGAGAACCAGTTGACGTCCTCGATGTGCACGTTCAAGTGCTCGATGGCGCGGCTGCTCACGTCTGAGAACTCCAGGGTTTCGGCGCGATCCGCTCGTTCGTCACGCACGGTGCCGATCAGCCGCGCCCGGCCTTCACCGGCCAGCGGGAAAACCGCCAGAAAGTCCGCTTCATCCAGGTCCAGATGCAATTCGCCGTTGAGCGCCGGGCCGCTGGCCTGCACGTCGGCGACGTAGAAAATCTGCTGATAGGTGCCGCCGGGGAAACCGGTGTCGAGGGTCTTGCGCACGACCGAGCGGGCGCCGTCACAACCGGCCAGGTAACAGGCCTGGCAGATCTCCTGTTCGCCATCCGGCAGACGTAAATGGGCGGTGAGGCCGTCGCCGTTTTCCGTGAAGCTTTCGAGGGTGGTATTGCGCTCGACGAACACGTCGTAGTCTTCGAGGCGGTCGATCAACAGCCGTTCGTGCTCGTCCTGCGGGTAGATTTCCAGGAAGGCATAAGGTGTCAGGCCTTCGCCGATGCGGTTGAGCGGCAGTTGTGCCACGGGTTTGCCCTTGACCCAGAAATTGGCCGCCGCCACCCGGTGACCGTTGCGCACTATCGCGTCGGCCAGGTCCAGTTGCCGGTACAGCTCAAGGGTGCGCGCCTGCACGGCCAGCGCCCGCGAAGTGGTGCCCGGCGCGGAGGTCTTGTCGATGATGCGCACGCGCACACCCAGTTTGCTCAGCCACAGGGCCAGTACCAGTCCGGTGGGGCCCGCGCCGATGATCAGAACGTCACTGCGGTTCATGGTCTGTCCTCCTCGCGTGCCCTTGAGGTGTGCAGCAGCAAGTATGGATCAGAAGGAGAGGTCGGCCAGTTCGTCTGCCGGACGGGGTGATGGAACAGCGTCGCAGGCCGGGAGTCCTATCCTGCAAGCCGGGATCAAGCGTAGGGTTAACCCGGCTCAACGGACTGGATGGAGCGTTATGCACACCCCTCGATTAATTCTCAGCCTCGCTGCGTTGCTGGTGTTGGCCGGTTGTGCCGGCCAACGCAGCCAGGAACCGGCCCAGCGTTCGCCGGCCGAGGTCAAGGCGCAGATCGTGCGTCTGCTGCCAGCGAAAGTCACTGACCGCCAAGGCTGGGCCACGGACATCTACACCGCGTTCGCCGCCCAGGGCATCAGCCCGACCACGCAAAACCTGTGTTCGGTGCTGGCCGTCGCCGAGCAGGAGTCCACCTTTCAGGTCGACCCGCCGGTGCCGGGCCTGGGCAAGATCGCCCGCGACGAGATCGACCGGCGCGCCGCCAAGGTACACATTCCGAGCTTGCTGGTCAGCGGCGCGTTGCAGGTGCGATCGCCCAGCGGCAAGACCTACAGCGAACGTTTGAGTGCGGCACGTACCGAGAAAGACCTGAGCGGTATTTTCGATGACTTCATCGGCATGGTGCCGATGGGACGCACGCTGTTTGGCGGCTTCAATCCGGTGCACACCGCAGGACCGATGCAGGTCAGCATCGAGTTCGCCGAACAGCACGCCAAGGGTTATCCGTACCCGGTGAGCGGCACGATTCGCCACGAAGTGTTCACACGTCGTGGCGGCATGTATTTCGGCATCGCCCATTTGTTGGGTTACCCGGTGAGTTATCGCGAGCCGCTGTACCGTTTTGCCGACTTCAATGCCGGGTGGTACGCCAGTCGTAATGCGGCGTTTCAGAATGCAGTCAGTCGCGCCTCGGGCGTTCCGCTGGCGCTGGATGGCGACCTGATTCGCTACGACTCGATCATGCCGGGCACGACCGAACTGGCGGTGCGCAGGCTCGGCAAGTCATTGGGCCTGCGCAATCCACAGATTCGCGATCAACTGGAGAAGGGCAACACGCTGGGTTTCGAGGAGACCAGGCTGTATCAACGGGTCTTCGAACTGGCGGACAAGGCAGAAGGCAAATCATTGCCCCGGGCCGTGCTGCCGGGGATTGTCCTGCAAAGCCCGAAGATCACCCGCAAACTGACCACTGCGTGGTTTGCCAAACGGGTCGATGAGCGCTATCGACGCTGCATGGCCAAGGATTGAAAGGGTGAAAATCGGCAATAAAAAACCCGGCTGAGGGCAGCCGGGTTTTTCTGGGTTGTAGCGATCACGCCATTCATTCAGGCAACGCGGCGATCAATCAGACGATCCGAGCCACCTTCGGCAACGCGGCGTTCTTGCAGACGATCAGAACCACCTTCAGCGACGCGGCGTTCCAGCAGACGATCCGAGCCACCTTCAGCGACGCGGCGTTCTTGCAGACGATCCGAACCACCTTCGGCAACGCGCTGTTCGATCAGACGATCCGAACCGCCTTCGGCGATCATGGTGTGAGCTGGTTTGGCTGCGAAAGCGTTGAAGGCCAGAACCGAAAGGGCAATGCTGAGGATGATTTGGCGTTTCATGATTGTGTGCTCCGGGGGTGTTGTTTGTTTGGTATGGAGCAGATGTTACGCCCGGGATTTTTTATGAGAACTTCATTGACGTGATGGTGAACATCGACGCCGATGATGGTTCCTCGCAACGGCCTCAGGTCAGCGTGATGATGCGATCATCGGTTGATGGCGGCGATATCCGTCGCGCCTTCTACACTGCAAGGCTGACGGAGCGTCGGCATTCAGAGGGGGGAAACATGTATCAACTTTACGGCCACAGGAACTCAGGGGCTGCGGCCATCGAGGCGGCGCTCGAACTGTGCCAGATCGCTTATCGCTTCATCGACATCGAAGCCAGCGCCGAAGCGGCGCCGGAACTGGCCAGGCTCAATCCGCTCAAGCAGATACCGACCCTGCAACTGCCCGATGGCAGTGCGCTCACTGAAAGCGCGGCGATCCTGATCCATCTCGGGTTGAGCTTTCCAAAGTCCGGTTTGCTGCCGACCAACGCCGCTGATCGTGATCAGGCGATTCGCGGGCTGGTGTACATCGTCAGCAATTGTTACGGGGCCATTGGTGTCATCGACTACCCCGAGCGCTGGCTGGTAATGCCGGACGAAGCGTCGCGGCAGAACCTTATGGCTGGCGCCCGAGAGCGGCTGCACTGGATGTGGGAGGTGTTCGCCGACCAGTTTTCCGCCGAGCTGTACCTGGACGATGAGACACCGGGAGCGCTGGATGTGCTGGCGGCAGTGGTGACGCGCTGGGCCGGTACTCGCGAACACCTGCGCCAGGCCCGGCCGGGGTTTTATGCGTGGCTGCAGCGCATCGACCGGCACCCGGTGCTGGCGCCGGTCTTTGCGCGACATTGGCCTGCTTGAGACTTCGGCCGATCACTCCCCGCGAATGTACTGCTCCAGCTGTTTGATCAGCTCGGCCTGTTCGGCAATCGCTTCCTTGACCAGGTCGCCGATCGACAACAGGCCCAGCAGTTTGCCGTTCTCCACTACCGGCAAGTGGCGCAGGCGTTTGTCGGACATGATGCTCAGGCAGGTGTCGACGGTCTGGTGGGTGTCCACCGTAATCACGTTCGCCACCATGATGTCGCGCACTGGCGTGCCGACCGATGAGCGCCCGTGGAGCACCAGTTTGCGCGCGTAATCGCGTTCGCTGATGATGCCCACCACTTTTTCATCCTCCACCACGAGCAAGGCGCCGACGTTTTTCTCGGCCATCTTCATCAGCGCTTCGAGCACCATGTGATCGGGCTTGATCTGGTGCACTTCCTGATTTTTCTGATCTTTGAGCTTGAGCAGCTGGGCGACGGTTTTCATGGCGGTTACTCAGGTGTTGTCGTTGTTCTCCAAGCATCGTAGACCGTGGCGCACAGAGCAAGGCCGCAAAACGGCAGATAACACGCAAAAAACGTCATTTGGCGTTTTTTTTCATTGCGAGGCCTTTGCCACCGCTTGCTGCAATGCCGCGTAGAATGCCTTTCTGAATCAATTCTTGAGGTCGCAGTGGTGGATTTACAGCAGGGCTTCGTCCTGACCCGGCATTGGCGCGATACCCCGGCCGGCACCGAAGTCGAGTTCTGGCTGGCGACCGACGCCGGGCCGCGCCGTGTGCGCCTGCCGCATCAGCCGTCGGTGGCGTTTATCCCGGCGGCGCAGCGCGAACAGGCCGAGCGTGTGCTGGCGGATGAAAAGAATGTCGAACTGCGCCCCTTGGCCCTGCAGGATTTCGAACATCGCCCGGTGCTCGGGCTGTATTGCCAGCAACACGGTCAGTTGATGCGCCTGGAAACCACGCTTAACCGTCACAGTGTCGATGTCTTCGAAGCCGATGTGCGACCGCCCGAACGCTACCTGATGGAGCGTTTCATCACCGCCCCGGTGTGGTTCAGCGGTACGCCCGATGCCGACGGTGTACTGCTCGACGCCCACCTCAAGCCGTCGCCAGACTATCGCCCGACATTGCGCCTGGTCTCGCTGGACATCGAAACCACCGAGCAGGGCGAACTGTATTCCATCGCGCTGGAAGGCTGCGGCGAGCGGCAGGTGTACATGCTTGGCGCGCCGAACGGCGATGACAGCATCGTCGATTTCGACCTCGAGTACTGCGAATCGCGCACCTTGATCCTGAAGAAACTCAACGACTGGTTCGCCCGCCACGACCCAGACGCAATCATTGGCTGGAACCTGGTGCAGTTCGATCTGCGCATCCTCCATGAACACGCCCGGCGCCTCGGCGTGCCGCTCAAGCTCGGGCGCGGCGGTGAGGAAATGCAGTGGCGCGAACACGGCAGCCGCACTCATTACTTCGCGGCAGCGGCAGGAAGGCTGATCATCGACGGCATCGAATCCCTGCGTTCGGCGACCTGGAGCTTCCCCTCGTTCAGCCTGGAGAACGTCGCCCAGACGTTGCTCGGCGAGGGCAAGTCCATCGACAACCCGTACCAGCGCATGGACGAGATCAACCGCATGTTCGCCGAAGACAAACCGGCGCTGGCCAAGTACAACCTCAAGGACTGCGAACTGGTCACGCGGATCTTCGCCAAGACCGAGCTGCTGAAGTTTTTGCTGGAACGGGCCAGCGTCACCGGCCTGCCGGCGGATCGCAGCGGCGGTTCGGTGGCGGCGTTCACCCATTTGTACATGCCGTTGATGCACCGTCAGGGCTTTGTGGCGCCGAACCTTGGCACCAATCCTCCGCAGGCCAGCCCCGGCGGGTTTGTCATGGACTCGCAACCGGGACTGTACGAGTCGGTGCTGGTGCTCGACTACAAGAGCCTTTATCCGTCGATCATTCGCACATTCCTGATTGACCCGGTGGGGTTGATCGAAGGCTTGCGGCATCCTGACGACAGCGACTCGGTGCCGGGTTTTCGCGGCGCTCGTTTCTCTCGCACCCGGCATTGCCTGCCGTCCATCGTCGCCCGGGTCGCCGAGGGCCGTGAGACCGCCAAGCGCGAGCACAACGCGCCGCTGTCCCAGGCGCTGAAGATCATCATGAACGCGTTCTACGGCGTCCTCGGTTCCAGCGGTTGCCGTTTTTTCGATACGCGGCTGGCCTCGTCGATCACCTTGCGCGGCCACGAAATCATGCTGCGCACCCGGCAGTTGATCGAGGCTCAGGGGCATGCGGTGATTTATGGCGACACCGACTCGACCTTCGTCTGGCTGCGTCGCCCCCACGGTCAGGAGGAAGCGGCGACCATCGGCCGGGCGCTGGTGCAGCATGTCAACGATTGGTGGCGTGAGCACGTGCGTGAGCAGTACGGGCTGCAAAGCGCCCTCGAATTGCAGTTCGAAACCCACTACAAACGCTTCCTGATGCCGACCATTCGTGGCGCGGAGGAGGGCAGCAAAAAGCGCTACGCCGGCCTGGTGACCCGCGCCGACGGCAGCGAGGAAATGGTCTACAAAGGCCTGGAAACCGTGCGCACCGACTGGTCGCTGCTGGCCCGGCAATTTCAGCAGGAGCTGTACGAGCGGATCTTCCAGCGCAAGCCGTATCAGGATTACGTGCGCGAGTACGTGCGCAAGACCCTGGCCGGCGAGTTCGACGAGCGACTGGTCTACCGCAAGCGTCTGCGTCGCACCCTCGATGATTACGAACGCAACGTGCCGCCCCACGTGCGCGCCGCACGGCTGGCCGACGACTACAACGCGCAGCACGGTCGCCCGCGGCAATACCAGAACGGCGGCTGGATCAGCTATGTCATCACCCTGGCCGGCCCCGAGCCGCTGGAAGTACGCCGCGCGGCCATCGACTACGACCACTACATCACCCGCCAGCTGCAACCGGTGGCGGACGCGATCCTGCCGTTTGTCGACGACGATTTCTCAACCCTGATCGGGGGGCAACTGGGCCTGTTTTGAGTCCAGCAGTTGCAAGGTCCATTCGTCCTGAATGCCGTGGAAATAACGCTCCAGCGCTTGATGCCAGAGGCTGCTTTCGTCAGCGAATTGGGCAAACAGGGTCATCGAAGAGTGGAATTTCAGGTCGTCCGGGTGGCCGAAAATCTCGGCAATCGAACGCTGCGGCACGTTCAGCACAAGCTGCGCGCACGTGCGCAGCCGGGCGCCGAGCAGCTCATGGGCCAGATAAGCCTTGGCTTCCCCGGCCGAGCCGATGGCGAAGCGCCGGGACATCTCGCTGCCCCCGAGCCCGGCGAACTGCGGAAACACAAACCACATCCAGTGGCTGCGCTTGCGGCCCTCGCCGAGCTCGCGCTGAACCCGTTCGAACACCGGGTCCTGGGCGAGCACGAAACGTTGCAGATTGAATGGATCGTCCTGATCAGTGCTTCTCATGGCGAAGCCCTCTGTCAGTTCGGCGGTGGCTCAGACCATGGCCAGCCGCTGCTTGCGTTGTGGCGCGTGAAACGCCTGGTCCAGCGCCGCCAGATCCCCGGCATCGAGCTGTAGCTGCGCCGCTTGTGCATTGAGCTGCACATGTTCCGGACGCACTGCCTTGGGAATCGCAATCGCCCCATCCTGACGCAGAATCCACGCCAGCGAAACCTGTGCCGGGGTCACGCCGTGACGAGCGGCAATCTGTTTCAGTACCGGCTCGGCAAGCATCGCGCCGCCCTGGCCGATCGGGCAATACGCCATCAACGGCATGCGCTGCTGTTGGCACCACGGCAGCAGGTCGAATTCGATGCCGCGCTCTTCTAGGTTGTACAGCACCTGATTGGTCGCGCAGGCCGAATTCGACAGTTCCTCAAGGTCATCGACGTCGAAGTTCGACACGCCCCAGCGGCCGATTTTGCCGTCCTCGCGCAGACGCTCGAAGGCCTCGACGGTTTCTTCCAGCGGATACTGGCCGCGCCAGTGCAGCAGATAGAGGTCGATGTAATCGGTGTCGAGCCGGCGCAGGCTGCGCTCGCAAGCCTGGGGGATGCCTTTGCGGCTGGCGTTGTGCGGGTAGACCTTGCTGACCAGGAAAACCTGATCACGCAGGCCGGCAATGGCTTCGCCGACCACGCTTTCGGCACCACCCTCGGCATACATTTCGGCGGTGTCGATCAGGCTCATGCCCAGCTCGATACCGCTGCGCAGGGCCGCCACTTCACGCTGGTGCGCCGAGCGGTCTTCGCCCATGCGCCAGGTGCCTTGGCCAATTACCGGAACCTGCACGCCAGCCAATTCGAGGGTACGCATTCAAACCTCCTATCTGAAAACGGTCGATACCTTTAAGTGGGCAGCAGGATAGCCCATGGGTTCCAAATGCAGTTGAGGCGTTTATTGCGAAGCTCTGTTGTTCCGATGCATTGAGAGGGCGTTTCCGTAGTGCGCAAGAAGTTGCGCAGTTGTCCGTCATAAAACTCCACTCAAAATCGCTACAGGCCCTGCCGATCAAGGCCTCCAGCCAAGTGCGCAAGAAGTTGCACAGTACTGCGCAACT
>NZ_JBSVWF010000064.1:0-32455 GCF_054071635.1 Pseudomonas sp. SDO52101_S400
ACTGGCGAGTGCGGCGATGCCGAGTGCGTCGGGGATTCTCGGGGCGGCGAGCAAGAGCGGCAAGTTGCCAACGCTTCCCGCTCCAGCCCTGCCAAAAAACTCTATTAAAACCCCGGGCCTGCTGGCGGGTGAGATGCTGTCATGACCACTGAAAATGCTGTTGTAAAACGTGAACCTCAAGTTGCCATTGTTCCCCTGAATGCCATCGACATTCAGGACGTCGCCAGCGGTGCGGCGACTTTCGATGCCTGGCTGCAATCGGCCAGTGGCGGCGTGGTCACCCTAGATCGGATCAAGAACGTAGCCGGCGCCTTACCCGTGGTGGGCAACATCATGGCGCTGGTCGATGCGCTGGGTGACATCGTCACCCTGTCGAACGCCAAGCAGCGCGACTTGCTCGCGTGGGCCAGCCTTGGCATCAACCTGATCGGCGTATTGCCTTTACCACCGGCGATGGCAGCGGCGCGCATGACCCTGCGCCCGACACTGTTTCTGGTGCGCCAGGAGATGAGGGCCAGCAGCAAGTTGTTGCTCAGCACTTCCGTGATCGAGGTGCTGGTCGGTCACCTGAATGCCTCGATTATCGGCACGCTGGATGATTTTGTTGAACAGGCCAAAGGCAAGTTGCCCGGTATCTTGGCGGACGCTGGCAAGCTGGGCGAAGAAGTCGTTAACGAAATTGCCAAAGGCATCGAAGCGGTGGCGTTTGGCAATCTGGATGCCAAGGGTGATCTGAATGCAGCCAGCGCCCAGGCAAGCGCTGCGGCCGACCAATTCAAGAATGATCCGCTGGCGTCTTTCAGCAATATTTTTGGAGCGGCCAACAGTGCGCTGAAGTCAGCAGGCAAAGGCCTGGCCAACAGCGTGGCTCAAAATCTCGTCCCTGATGACCTCAAAAAAACCGTTTCCGACGAAACCAAAAAACTGCGGGCGATGGGCCCGGAGCTGCGCACCCAGTTGAGCAAGCTGGACGACGAGTCCGTTCAGAATTCCATCGGCTGGTTACTGCTGATCCTTTCCAGCGCCGTGACGTTGTGGCGCAAGCGCAATGCCCATGGCCAGAACGCCGCTGTCCACCCGGACAAAACCGGTCAGGCCAAGCGCACAGCGTCGGATGGGCAGTTGGCCGCCCACGGCCAACAGGCGCCGGCTAAAGGCGCGCCCAACCCGAAGAAAGGCCCCTGTGAATGTGCCACGGACTTCAGCATCAATTTCGCCTTGGGTTCGGAAAGCTTCAGCCATACCGATTTCAGCCTGCCCGGCCCCTTCCCGATCGAGTGGACCCGAACTTACAACTCACGCCTCGACGCCTACGATCAGAGCGAACTCGGTGCCCGTTGGATCAGCGAGTTCACCACGCGTTTCGACTGCGTGGACGATGGCCTGACCTTCTACGGCGCCGACGGCCGTGACCACAGCTATCCGCTGCCCAAAGTCGGTCTGTTTCATTACGACGCCATCGAAAACATCACCCTCGTTCGTGCCAGCGAAGATCAGCTATTGCTGTGCCGTGGTTTCGAACGCAAGGAAACCTACGTCCGCCGTGGCCAGCGCTATGTACTGACCAACATCTCACTGCGCAACGGCGCCGGGATCATGCTGCATTACGAGCATCGGCACGGCGAACAATCGGTGCTCTCGGACCTGATCACCTATCAGGAAAACGACATCACCAAAGTCCACCTGCACCTCGGCACGATGATCGACGATCACGGCCGGTTTATCGGTCTCTGGCAAATCGTTGACGGCGAACCGCAGCGACAGCTCTGCGCCTACCAATACGACGCCTATGGCGATCTGATTCAGGCGCAAGACGAGAACGGCGCAGCCTGGTCGTATCAGTTCCAGCATCACCTGATCACCCGCTACACCGACCGCACCGGGCGCGGCATGAACCTGCAGTGGGACGGTTCAAGCGCCAAGGCCAAAGCCATCCGCGAATGGGCGGACGACGGCAGCTTCGACTCGCGCCTGGAGTGGGACGAAAACATCCGTTTGACCTACGTCACCGACGCCCTTGGCAACGAGACCTGGCACTACTACGACATCCTTGGCTACACCTACCGCATCCGTTACGCGGATGAGCGTTCGGAATGGTTCTTCCGCGACGAGGCCAAGAACATCGTGCGCCGCGTGAATGCCGATGGCAGCACCGATCGCTACAGCTACGATGAACGCAGCAACCTGCTCGAACACATCCGCGCCGATCACACGGTGATGCATTACGCCTACGACGACCAAGACATGCTGATCAAAATCAGTGATGCCGAGGGTGGTCAGTGGCAACGCGCCTATGACGACCAAGGCAACCTGGTCGAAGCGCTCGATCCGCTGGGCAACAAAACCGAATACGCCTACAACAAATCCGGTCAGCCCACCGCGATCAAGGACGCCAACGGCAACGAAAAGACGTTGGACTACAACGACGCCGGGCAACTGGTCGAGTACGTCGACTGCTCAGGCAAGACCAGCGCCTGGGAATACAACGAACTGGGGCAGATGATTTGCTTCACCGATGCTGCCGGGAACGCCACCGAATACGAATACAAGGCTGGCCAACTGGTGCTGATCAAGCACCCGGACAAGACTGAAGAGCGCTTTGAACGCGACGCTGAAGGCCGGCTGTTGACGCATGTCGACGGTCTCGATCGCTGCACCACCTGGAGCTATAGCGCGGCCGGTTTGATCGCCGAACGTGTCGATGCCGCCGAGCAAACCCTGCGCTATCGCTGGGACCGTCTCGGACGGCTAACGGCCCTGGAAAACGAAAACGAACAACGCGCCCACTTCCACTACGACCCGGTCGGACGCCTGCTGGAGGAAAGAGGCTTCGACGGCCACACCACGCGCTATCAATACGATGCTCAAACGGGTCGCCTTGCCCAATCGATCAATGGCAAACGCATCATCTCGGTGAGCTTCGACCCGATGGGCCGCTTGACCGAGCGTCGCGCCACCCTGGGTGACCAATCGCAAAGCGAAACCTTTGCCTACGATGGCAACGGCAACATGGTGCTGGCCGACAACGCCGACAGCCGTCTGCAATGGTTCCACGACCCGGCCGGCAATCTGCTGCGCGAGCACCAACATTACCTCGGACTGGAAAAGCCCACCGTCGCGATCTGGCAGCACGAGTACGACGTGCTCAACCAACGAGTTGCTACCGTTCGCCCCGACGGCCACCGCGTCAGTTGGCTCACTTACGGCAGCGGCCACCTGCTGGGTATGCGCCTGGACGAGCATGAGCTGATCGGTTACGAACGCGACGACCTGCACCGCGAAATCGCCCGCCATCAGGGCAATCACCTGCTGCAAACCCAAAGCTGGGACCCGGCCGGACGCTTGCAGGAGCAACTGCTGGGGCGCAGCGATGACAAAAGCACTCTGCTCAAGCGCGAATACAAATATGACGCTGCCGGCCAACTGACTGACATCAACGACAGTCGTCGCGGCCCGCTCGCCTATCGTTACGATCCCGTCGGCCGACTGCTCAGCGCCGTGACGCGTCAAGGCGTTGAAACGTTCACCTTCGACCCGGCCGGTAACCTGCTGGATGACAAGACTGCCGAAATCCGTCGTCCACTGGATCTGACGCCACCGCGCAGCAAACTGGTCGACAACCTGCTGCGCGAATACGCCGGCACCCACTACGACTACGACGAACGCGGTAATCAGATCCAGCGCTGGCACAACGGCCAACGCAGCGATATGCGTTGGGACCTGTTTGATCGACTGGTGCATTTCGAAGATCCGCGCCTGTCCGTTGAATTCGCTTACGACGCACTGGGGCGCCGCCTGCACAAAAACTCCCGCGCGCACTACAAACAGCGCCCGGAAGCCGGTTCCCTTTGGAACAGAAACGAGCACGCCCGCAAACAGCGTGAACTGGGCTGCGGTTTTACGCTTTACGGTTGGGATGGCGACAACCTCGCGTGGGAAAGCAGTCTGGCGCAGGGCGATGGCGAGCCGGGACGCACGGTGCACTATGTTTTCGAGCCGGGCACTTTTGTACCCGTTGCACAGGCTGTACGGCATGCGCCGATCAAGCTGATGGGGCTGCCGGATTACAGCGGTGAATACAGCCTTGATGAAGACCCAGTGTGGAATCACAAGGCAACGGCATTACCGTTTGATGCGTTGGCCTGGTATCAGTGTGATCACCTGGGAACACCGCAGGAACTGACGGATTCACAAGGCAACCTGGCCTGGACCGCGCAGTACAAGGCGTGGGGGCAGGTGACGGAACAGCGTTCGGAATGGGCGCGGCAGCATGGCGTGACGAACCCGATCCGCTTCCAGGGGCAGTACCACGATCATGAGACTGGCCTGCACTACAACCGCTATCGGTACTATGATCCACAGGTTGGGCGATTTATCAGTAAGGACCCGATCAGCTACGATGGTGGGCTGAACCTTTACCAATATGTCCCGAATCCGATGGGGTGGGTCGACCCACTGGGATTGGCTCGAATATACAAAGATGCTCCTTATCACGGCACCTCAGATAATGCAGTAAAAAGCCGTGCTCCAACAGAGGGCCAAATTGCGCTGAACAACTCTGTCCAAGTGAAAGAAACATCTCCAAGACGGGTCGGTGTTGATGCGAACAATAACGAACTTGTTGTCATGGATAAGACCAGAACCTATCCGAATGGAGATGAGGAATTTCATGGCCACGTCCGCTGTTGGTGTGACTTGCACAATGATCAACAGTCAGCACTCAAAAAAGCCGGCATGGTAACTGGTAAGGGAAAAATTAAAAGGTGATAGCCATGAGCAAAGAACACAGCAAAAAAGAGCTTGAAATCATGTTGCGATCTAATGATAGTGACGTGGTGATAGATGCCCTTCTTTATCTATGTTTCAACATAAACGATCCAGAGTGGATTCAGGCCAAATGCATTGAAGCAATAGAGGGTGCAGGGAATGACGACATCAAGGGGTTGGCTATAACTTGCATAGGGCATGTTGCACGCATCCACTCAGATATTGATAGGTCGTTGGTTGTCCCAATTTTACGTAGCAGACTCACAGACGACACTTTATCCGGTAGAGCCCAAGATGCTCTTGATGATATTGATATGTATGTCAAGTAGATCGGCGCAAGAGCACTTTGAAACAAGCGATGGGGCTGTTCATATTTGGATCGAGCAAGGTGCGTCCATTTAGATCAAGGCAACAATAGTGCAGAACGATCCTGTTGAGTTGTCCGAATCGGAGGCATTAGAAATTGCGGACGTACTCCGAGATTTTGCAAGCCGTATTCAAGGTCTGCAACGACTGCACTATATAAATCTTTCTCCTTTAATGAAAAGTCTAAAGGATGCCCACAATGAAAGCTGTAGTTGATGCCGGGTCCGTTCTTGCTTCGAAATCTGCAGGATTTCGCTTTGATAACTCATGCGACTCGATATGGTATCTGGCTACAGGCTATGATTATGGATTGATTTTTGATTGCTTGGCTCCCATTTTTTTTCGGCATAGTATATATGCGGTGCTTGCTGCCGAGCTCGATTCCAGTAGCAGTATCGCGAAGAAACTAGGCCAGCATAAAAGAGCGTTTGGGAAGCTTGGCTTGGCCGCAGCGAACAAAAGAAGACACTTGGAATTAGACTTGGATATTGAGGGGAAACATTATTTCTGTGACCTCTCTGCCCTCTCTAGCAGCGAAGAAATAAAAACCCTTTTGACTGCCACATACAAAGGGTGGAATGCATTAATATTTTTATCAGAGATAGAGCTGAATGAAAGTGATAAAAAAGAAATCCTCGGTGTAATCTCTGAGATGTATAGAGCCTCAGGAACAGATTTCTCTGAGGCCTCCTCATTAGAGTTATTTCATAAAATAACGGCAATGCTATTTTCAAAAAAGTGTACTGTCGTCATGCTAGGTGAAGATCTCTCTGATACTCGAGCAATACTAATCTCAGGCCATCCGGAACAGATAACGGAGTTTTCAGAGCTCGCAAACACTTTGGTTCGAACCGACTCCAATTGGACTCCAACACCGTTAACACGAAATTTCACAATAAAAAACCCTTTTGCGAGAAGGCGTATGTTTGAGGTATGACCAAAAATTGGAACGGATTTATTTTTTGCAATGAGTTATGAATGCAAGCTGGTGTTCGACGACACCACATCAGCCAGCAAAGTAATGAAAAAAGTAGGGGGCAGCGGCGCATGCGTTCGCGTGCAACAGCCTGGTGACCTCTACCTGAAAGATCAGTCTCTCAACAGCAGCGCTGATTATGACGCTCGATTGATCTATGAAAGTGAGAGCGCTCTGTGGCTTCAGGTCAATTTCAAGTCATTGAGCCTTTACCAAACCATGCTCTCGGCGTTGGGCGGCAGCGACTATAGATGTCTTGAAGATGGTGATGACGATAAAAAGGTGCCGCTCAAGGAAGCATTTCGCATCAAGGGCAATGTTTGAAGAGCGGTTGAAGGTCTGCATCGTGCGTCAGTGCAAATAGACAGGCCATGGTCAAAGGAGTGACAACATGAAAGACGCCATTCGCTTGGGCGACTCCACCACTCACGGTGGCAAGGTCCTCGAAGCGTTCTCCCGGACCGACCTCAACGGCAAGCCGATTGCCGGGGTTGGTCACAAGGTCAGTTGCCCCCTGTGCAAGGGGATTTTCCCGATTGCCGAGGGCAGCAGCACTTACACCGTGGACGGCACACCCATCGCGCTGGACGGTATGAAAACCGCCTGTGGGGCGGCGCTGATTGCCAGTGGCCCGAAAGGGGCCGTGATCAGCTAAGTCTCTGAATTTCGATTAGGCATACTTCAATGTCGCGTATTTTACGTGTGAGATCCTTAACCATGCTCCCACCAGCAAGCAGGCCTTCTGAGTACGCTTCCCTGCCCAGCGAGTAAAAGTAGTCTGCCTCCCCTTGAAGGTTGGTGAAGGAATTTAACTTGAATGTTGTCGGTGGGTGCGGAGGAAAATCATGATGTCAGAGCTTTCAAGCAAGCTTTTCAATCTTTCTCCGAGAGATTTACAACTCTACGCATCAAAGCTATTACATGCTTATTGCGTAGCAAAATCTATTCAGCACGTGGCAGTCGATGAGTTGATAGCCCACCTTAATAGTTTTCCTGAAGGTCGTGACTTGGCTGAGTGGGAGAGAAAGGGTGCACTATTGCCACTCAATGGAAGGGGGGATGATATGCCCCAAGACCTTAGCCAATCGATTCCATCTCAAGATATTGACGACTTTTGTCATATTGTGGATAGCGCGGTTGAAGTCGGAATAGTAGATGTCTATGGAGCTCCAAGCGAGCTGCCGGTCAAACTCATAGAAAAATAACTTCAATTCTTCGCAAGAAACACATTGATATTCCTCAGTTGTGATTAATGGATAATGGGGGGTATTTTTGTATGATTTTGCACTATATAAATCTGTCACTTTTGTGATAGGCCGCAGAAGGCTGAAGTGATGACTGAAAAACTAAAATGCGTCGATCTCCTTCAGGGTTTTTTAGACAGGATTTATAGACAGGCATCGAGAGAACAGGGCGCTGTATTAAGTAGGAATTGTGGTCATTACGATTATGCGGGTGACAAGTTCTCTGTATATGTTACGGTTTTTTTTGAGGAAGTTGAGCTTGTTTTTGAAGGTGAGCAAGTAGAGGGCAGTATTTTTGTTGTGAGTCTGGATATATGTACTCCTGAAGGGGAAATATTGAAGGGCAAGGTGGTGTCTGCAAAAGGCGGTTGTGACGATATCAGGAAAGCTTTGGAGCGTTCAGAGGCCTCAGTACTTGCAGATCTTTTGAGGTTTCTCAATGGATGAGCTCAATGCCTGCTTGGTTCCAATAATTGGGACGGATTTATTTTTGCAATGAGTTATGAATGCAAGCTGGTGTTCGACGACACCACTTCAACCAGCGAAGTGATGAAGGAAATAGAGGGCAGCGGTGTATGCGTTCGCGTGCAACAGCCTGGAGACCTCTACCTGGAAGATCAGTCGCTCAACAGTCGCGCTAATTATGACGCTCGATTGATCTATGAAAGTGGAGTAAAAAGTACTCTGCCCCCTTTGAAATTAAGAATGAGTAAGCATGGTCGTCCTCAGTTGCGCAACGGTAAAGAGAAGTCTTTTTACAGAGAAGGGTGCTGCAAATGAATATAGATCCTTATAGAAGAGAATTTCTTTTTAGAAAGTCTCAGGGGAAAAGAGTGCTTGGCCAATATCAAGAAAAGATAGAGTCTCTTTTAAAACTGTCTTTTGATGAGTTACTGCTTTTAAGTTTGGCGGAAACAGATAAAATAATTGCAGAGCTGATGACGATGCACGAAACTTCTTGCGTGCGCAAAGAGTGTTCATTATCTACTGAAGCGTTTAATTTTGTCCTGTCGGTAATCGAGGATCGAAAATGCTACTTGCTGATAGATGAAGATTGGAAGTGCTGCGGGGCATACATGGTCGAAAGCGGTGCTTCTCTATGCGCGAGTTTCGATTTTGACGAAGCCACAAGCGACGAGATTAGATTGATTAGTACTGACCTTTCCACGCAAATCTCTATTGATTACAGTGAGACTTGCGGCGAGAAAGTTTTTGAATGCTGTGTAAAAACATATCAGCAATTTTAAAGAGCTAGTCGGCATTGAAAATACAAATCCATCTGGGGCTGGCTACGTTTTTAAAAGTTGTTTAAGCGGAGTCTGTGCCTACCAGACTCCCCGGCTTCAGGCCATATGGTTGGAATGGAAAAAATTGTCTGGGAAAGCAATCTGGTGCAAACCGATAGCGTGTCAGGGCGCGCAGTTCACTACATTTTCGAGCCCCGCACCTTTCTTCCGGTCGCTCAGGTGGTTCGGCATGCCCCATTAATCTCTTTGATCAGCCAGATTACGGTAGCAACTACAATCTTGATGAAAATCCGTTGTTAAATCACAAGATTACGGCAGCACCGTTCGATGCATTGGCGTGGTACCAGATGCGCACATCAGTCAGACGTTCATGGTAAAAGACACAAAAAGTGAACGTGTTGATATTGAAGTGATAACTGGAAAAGTTTCTGTGGAGTAAAAAAATGTTCAATGATCATCCGGATAATAAAAATTACTATCTCGAGTTGGAGCGTAGTTTTTATGATTATTTTTGATTTAAGGTTCAGGCGAGTCAAGTTGCTGTAGAAGAATTTAAAGTGCCTTATTACAATACTTATTTTTCAAATGGCTTGCCGTTTATGGACGGTAATCCAATTTTCTCGGCGAAAAATGAAGTCAATGGACAGGTCCACAGAGTTGTATTAGCTGAGAATGTTCATGAGCTTTGTTCATATCGTGATAAGGAAGCAGGGTGTGAGCTAGTTATAATTGGCAATCTGGCCCTGCTGGAAGAAATAAAGAAAAAAATTTCCACTTGGATCAGCACTCAATAGCTTTCGGGAGTGGGAGTTGCTTGCGGTCGTCAGCTGAGAAGACGCACTTCGATATTTTAGAATAATGGGGTAATTGCACAGCAAGGTACGGACCTAGTGCGTAAGCATGATCCAGACGTTTATGGGGGGTATGACAGAGAAATACAAAGGTCCGCCAGGTAAAGTAATACCAATGAAAAACATGACGTGCCGAAAGTCTTGAGGTTGGAGCTGATGATTAACAGTGCTGACGATTTTAAGTGTTATGCGGAAAGCAAAAATGAGATAGAGAATGCAAGGATAAATGAGGCTGCGACAGAGGAAGTATGGCTAGAGGTTGTCTCGAAGTACCCTGAGCTTTCACGGCTGGTTGTTGCGAATGGATCGATTTCTACTGATGTGCTTGAGAGGCTCTCACTAAGCGACGACGTTGATGTTCGCTGGGATGTTGCAATGAAGAGGCGTATCAATAGCAGCACTTTCGAGAGACTGGCAACTGATAAGTCTGTAGTGGTTAGGCATAGAATTGCATGCAACCCGAAAGTGCCAGAAGATTTACTGATTCTACTTGCTGAAGATGAAAATGAAATGATCGCCGAGGCCGCAAAAAAAAGACTCTAAAAGAATTTCCAGCTGGCGAAACGAGTAGGCCAAGAGAATCCCTCGCTGGAATAATGGCGGGCATTTTGCATTTTTTTGAATTTTATAAATTTGTCACCTTTAATGCATGTCACCTTTAATGACGTTTAAAATGAAATTTAGAGATCTTTACAATAAAATAATTAGCAAGGAGCCGTATAATGATATGGATGTTTTCTTTGCGAGCTATGAGAATTTTGAAGAGATTCCGCTTGTATCCAGATATAGCCGCTTAAAATGCTTGGAAGAGGAGATGAGCAGCGACGGGGTTTCTGATTTTCTAACTGGGTTTGCTGCGTTTCTTTTGAGTACTTTGAGATTGTTGGGTGCGTCAAGAGACAATGATGTTTTTTTTGCAATTACTTTTACAGATTTTGAAGGGGGTGAGGAGCAGGGTGTTCTCGTGCCTAATATATTTATTTATCCAAAACCAGCCTCGGTAGGTTTTTTGGAAAAGATAAGAGAAAGCCGTAGCGGACTTGCGTCTCAGGAGATTAAAGAAGTTAAAAGACATTTTTCTAACTGCGGATTAGAAGAGGCTTTTGATTTTTATGAGAGTAGGTTTTATGACCCGGCTTGCGGTGAGGATGTCGTAAGAGTCTTTGCTGTTTTTAAAGATCACAACTCTCCCCGTATTCATGCGAAGAACAAAAAGGTAGAGAAGAAAGTGTTCACATGTCGGGGAGGGATATAACGTGGAGAATTACAGGATTTTATATTGGAGAGAGCGGTTTGGTGATTTTAAAAAGTCCTCCAGTCAGCGTGTCAACAAAATTCCTGCCAAAAAAAATGATGACTTTGCGTTGGTGAGTTCTGTTGATAGAGAAGGCGCTGTTGGATTTGATAGAGCTCCCCAGGGGCGTGTCGCGATCAATGCTCTGATTTCCAGTTGTTATTTTATTGATATTGATGGGAGGCTGCAGCCGCCATCGAGTAGGACGTTGGGTTATATGCCGCTGTTTATCTTTAGAGATAAAGATAAACAGTTCGAGAAGGCAGTGAGTGCTCATGGGGAGTATGAAAAAAATTATAAAAAATACAAAGTTTTATCAAGGCATCGAGAGGCCGAAAGGCCTGTCCCAACAATCCTGACTAAGTTTCTTTTTGATGGCGAACTGCCAATGGATAAAGAAGTATATGAGTTCTTGATCGCCGCGTGTCATTATGTGGCGGTCGCCAAGATCTCAGGTGAATATGGATTTGGTGCGTTTGATGTTTTCTCAGATGATTTAGAGTTCTTTTTTGATGAGTTTCGCTTGTTTGCAGGTGACGCAGCGGAGTGGGTAGCGGTTGAGAAAGCTTCTGACTTGATAGTTTTTTGATGGTGCTAAAGCGTATTGATGGTAAACGTGAACCCGGATTGCTATCGTCCTGTTGAATGCCATTGACATCAAGGACGTTGCCAGTAGCGGCGTATTGAGCAAAGATTTTATGATTTCTACGACGTTTTACGAGTTATTTGATTCTTTCATGGGGGGAGCGCGAGATCTTCACCCCCAAAAAATGGGTATGGACAGCTTTTCCAGATCAGAACTTGTGGGAAATAGCTACGAACTAGTGGGTGATGCATCAGATTTTCATTTTTATGAAAAGGCATACGATGTGCCATATCATAATCGTAAAGTGATAATTGTATTTAAGTATTATTTCAGCGGTGAAGTGAGCCTTGGGGCAGGCCTTTCTGTAGGCGACGGAGTGAGGCTTACAGCGCTTCTGAAAAAGCTACTCATGGCTGTAAGCCGACAAAACTTAGACGATTTACAGTTGAGTTTCTTTTTCTCGGACGACAGACGTGAGGGAGCTGTCATCTTTGATGATCGGCTGGTCGTGCGTTTTGATCAGTGGGGAGCGCGAAACGCTTATATGGTTTCGACATTTGAGTGTGATTTTGTTGGGAGTGAGCTGTTTGGGGCTATAGCCAAAAATGCAGTTAAAGATTCCTTGGAATCAGTCAGTCAGAGTGTTATGAAAGTAGAAGTCGAGGCCGGTGATAAGCCAAGTGCTTATCTTCGTCTGGTTAAAATTCTACAGAAGTATTTTTGGTAGTTTTCAGCGCGCATTCAGATGATCTTCGGGTCCGGTGCTTGGCCTATGATAGCGGTCATTTTTTAGCATTTCGCCTTAACGAACATCAACTAATGGATTACGATGCGACGACATGCATCAAGGATCTTAAATGGAAAAGGTTTTTTTTAGATTGGCGGTAACGGATGACTATCCACCTGTCTCTAGCGAAAGTGTCTGGGCAGAGCGATTGGGTTCCGGTGCATTTATTGTGAGGAACATTCCGTTCTACTCGAAGGATGCTTGTCTTGATGACGAGGTGCTAGTTAAGCCCGGTACCGACGGTGAGCATTATTTTGAACGGGTTATCACGAGCAGTAGTAACAGCACAATTAAGATCGTTTTTTTGGATGCGGGAAAAGCACACGTATCGGCTGTCTTGGGTTCATTGGTCTACATTGGATGCACGTGGGAAGGAATGAGCAAATGCTTCTTTTCTGTGAATATTCCGGCTGACGTTCCCCTTGATGAAATGATAGAAAAATTGGCCGATGGTGAGGAAAAGGGGTGGCTGGATTACGAATATGGGCTACTCCGTCAGTAAAGATTCTCAACTGTTCGAGCAACGGAGCAGGAGACTATATTTAAGGGCTGAATACTCTGTGAAAAATACGAATCCAGAGGTTCATGCTCACGGTCACTTCAAGACAAGGAAGACTGAAATTTTAGTTAGCAAGGGAAGGGGCTCAGAGTGATAGTGCGAGGGGTAGCGTTTCTGAGCTCTCGCGGAAAGAAAAGGACTGCCTTCGGGATCAGGATTAAATCTATGGAAAAATTAACTAAATTCACTGTGCACGGAACCGATATCGGGAGTGGTGAAAGTATCCAGCTTGATGAGGTTTCGATTCATGCGGATCCACAAACGATTAGAGAGCTTGGTGTTTTTCTAATTAATGCGTCATATGAAATGTCAGCGAATGGCCTTGAACATATGCACCTTCAAGATGTGGTCAAGGACTTCGACCATGAAGCGAATGTGGACTTCATTGCACTGAATAGTTGTTTGGTGAAAGTTGTATAAGCATGAGAATTAGTCGTAAAGTTGTCAACTTTGACGACGGTAAGTTTTCTCTAGCCAAAAGAGTGGTGAATTTAAGGTCGGCTTCGTATGAGTCAAATTGATTTTAAGAGATATAATGTTGGCGCGATTGTTCGGCCGGCTGACAGTTCCGAGGCGCTTAAGCAGCAGGTTGGATTTTTGATAAAGGTTTTGGATGCATTGGATATTACATTTTCTGACTGTGAGAATGATCCTCTGCTTCTTGCTAAAGACTATGTGGACGGGAGGATCCCAATCGAAAGCTGTAAGGTCGAAGCTTCTGTTTGGTGGGACAAAATCGATGAGGACGGAGCAATACGAAACTTGCAAGATAGGGAAGTGTTGCTGGCGAGACTAGCTATTTGCCTGCTGTCAAATGATGAAGATGATATTTCTGTAATGGGAGATAATCTTTCGTGGTTTTTTGAAGTGTTGGGTTTTTTGAAAGTGGACATGAAAACGCCTATTAAGATGATGATTGAATACTTTGAATTTAAATGATATTTGACATTGGTAAGCTGAGGGGCTGAAGGTGACGAATCAAGAGAGTCGTGGAGTTAATGATTTCGAGACACTTGGAGTTCACCATGATTAGTCATGAGCAAATTGTTAATTTTTCAGATCTGTTGAGTAAAGGTAAAGCTGAAGCCGATGCAACTCGGAACATAATGAAGTTTATGTTCGCGGGCGTTGGTATGGTTCTTCAGGACGAAGAAGTGTCCCCTGTAGTCAACGGCGCGTTTACAGTTGCGCACAGATACTGGTTTGAGGGGGGAGAAAATGAAAAAGAGTTGAATGCTGCCAGGGTCAAATGTTGGGATTTTCTGGAGACGAAGGGGCGCGATGTCGACATTGAAGATAACGAGGACGCTGCCATAAGAGCCTTATTTTGCGTCATGTATCCTGACAGAGTTTCCGATGAAGATTTTGTGCAGGAGTCTTTTGAGTGGTTTTTCGAGATGATCAACAGGATTGGCGATTTCAGTCGGGCGTTCGAACAGCTAGCCACAAAAGCAGCTCTTGATGGAGAGTCGAACTCAAGAGGGCCGAAACGCTGAAATAGCCAGACGGGCGTCTTTTTAAAACGCACGTTGTTACCAACACTGATTGTGACCGGATGCTGAACATGCCCCCGCTGATCGAACTTCCCGAAAGCCTGCGTCTACTGTTTCTTGCCGCAGGCTGGCCCACTACCAACAGCGAACCACTACCGGGTTTCATCCCACCTGAGCACCCGGCCGCGGCCTTGCTCGAGCAACTCGCCGGGCTGCGGGTGGGCACCTGCGGCGCAGGTGAGGAATGCGCTACCAGTGATGTCGAGTTCGGCACCTTTGAACATCTGCATGGGAGCGAAGAGTTCCTTGAGTGGCAGCAACGCCTGGGCAGTACCTTGGTGAGCATCGCCGAAGTCCAGCACGGCCACGGCGCGCTGTTGATGGACGAGCGCGGTCGTTGCTACGTCTTGAGCCTTATCCATGACGCACTTTGGATGCAGGGACGTGACTTCATTCAGGCCATGGAAACCCTGATATTCGGGCGCAAGGCTGGTGAGTGGAGCGAGTGATTCCTGTCCCCCGGACTTGTTGAGTGTAAAGAGTTCGTCTGTCTGTTGGTGCTGATACGGTTTTGAGTGGGCAGCCGGCTAGCCCAGGGATTCAAAAAGCAAAAAGATCGCAGCCCGCAGCATCCCTACATCAGGATTAATTTTCCCCTGTAGGCGCTGCCACAGTCTGCGATCTTTTGCTTTCACTTCGCAGAAAACTTCAACACCACGCTCTGGGTGTAGGTCTGTCCCGGATCCAGCCGGGTGCTCGGGAAGTTCGGCTGGTTCGGCGAGTCCGGATAGTGCTGGGTCTCCAGGGTAAACGCGCCCCAGTGCGGATAGACCTTGCCACCCTTGCCCTTGACCGTGCCGTCGAGGAAGTTGCTGGTATAGAACTGCACGCCCGGTTCGTTGGTGTACAGCTGCAAGTGACGACCGGATTGCGGGTCGCTGACTTCGGCGGCGAGTTTTCTGACGTCACCCTTGGTGTCCAGCGCCCAGTTGAAATCGAAGCCGCCGTGTTTTGGTTCGGCGAATTTCAGTTGCGGGTGATCGGCCTTGATGTGCTGGCCGATGGCGGTGGGTTTGGTGAAGTCCATCGGCGTGCCGGCCACGGGCGCCAGTTCGCCGGTCGGGATCAGTTTGGCGGTGACCGGGGTGTAATGGCTGGCATGCAGGGCGGCGATTTGCTTGAGGATGTCGCCGTTGCCGGCACCGGCGAGGTTGAAGTAGCTGTGGTTGGTCAGGTTGAGCACTGTCGGTTTATCGGTGCTGGCCTTGTAGTCGATGCGCAGTTCGTTGCTGTCGGTGAGGCGGTAGGTCACTTCGGTGGTGAGGTTGCCGGGGAACCCCATTTCGCCATCCGCCGACAGATACGTCAGGGTCACGCCGACCGAGTCCTTATCCTTGGTTTCCGTCGCTTTCCAGACCTTTTTGTCGAAGCCCTGAGTGCCGCCGTGCAAGGCATTGGTCTTGTCGTTCTGCGGCACTTGGTAGCGTTTGCCGTCGAGTTCGAAGGCGCCATCGGCCAGGCGATTGCCGAACCGGCCGATGGTTGCGCCGAAGTACGCGGTGCCTTTCTGATAACCCTGCACATCGTCGAAGCCGAGGACAATGTCGTCGAGCTTGCCGTGTTTGTCCGGCACCTTCAGCGCCTGCAAGGTAGCGCCGTAGGTGATGACCGTGGCCTGCATGCCGTGGCTGTTGCGTAGGATGTATTGCTCGACGGGTGTACCGTCATTGGTTTTGCCGAACGCTTTGTGTTCGCTGGACAGGCCGGCGGCCTGGGCGGAGAGGGTGGCGATCATCAGGGACAGTCCGAGGCCGCAGAGTGAGTGTCGGGATTGAAGCATGGGTTGACCTTCCATTTTGTTGTTGTTTTGAAAATCGTTAAATAGTCATGCTAATTATCGTGTGAATGGAAATTTATAGCGGATTAAACGTTTATTGCAAAAATAAAGTCCGACTAAATTGAATGGCAACCAGCACCGAAGGTCGGGAATCCACCTCGGCACCGCACTTTTGCGAAATCCCCGGCTCTATCCATGGCCAGGTTGCGGTGACTCCCGCCGCACAGGAATGTGTCCTTCAAAGAATTCATGCCGAGAGTTTTTCGCCTAATCGCTGCATTCATTCATCGCCCGTGCCTGTTGCTGGCCTGCCTGTCGACGCTGTTGCTCGGTGGTTGCAGCCATCAGGACGGCAACAATTTCATCAGCCAGATGCGCGAGGGCAGGCCTCAGGAATTTCTCCAGACCAGCGTCGACCGCATGGCCACCCTGGCGATGCGCGACAACCTCGACAGCCTTTATCGCTTGATGGGCAAGCTGTACCTGCGCAACCCGGACGAGCTGCGCAAGTCCGGTTTCCTCGACATTCGCACGGCGGTCAAGCAGGTGCGGCTGGCCATCGAACAGCAACAACCGCTGCCGACGCTGGGCGGCAAGAAAGATCTGGCGGCACTGAGCTACGCCATGAGCCCGGAGTTTCTCGGCGATCGGGTCGGCGCGTTCATCTATGCCATCGGCAGCATGCTCGTCACCGCCCACGGCAACCGCACCGAGTTCTACATGACCGATGCGATCAACCCGACCTTCGTCAACAACGCTGCGCGCAACATCGAAAAAGCCACGTGGATCCTCGCCCAGCGGCAGAACAAGGAAGGCCAGCCACTGCTGTTCTCCAACGAGATTTCCGAGGAGGGCAGCAACCTGAGTTTCGCCACGGAGTTCGGCAAAGTCGTGGCGCGACTTGATCTGCTGACCCAGATGCTTGACGAGCGCTACCGGCGCATTGGTTTGAACTACGCCCAGAGCCTGCTGTTTTTGAATTTTTTGCCGGTGCAGTGAAATGGCATAACGATAGATCGGATCGATATAGGTGGTTATAAGAAAAATCGCTATGCTGCGGGCCAGATTTTTCCTGTCGTCTTCTGGATGTCTTCATGGAATTGGCAAATTTCGGCCTGGTGATTGCCGGGCTGGTCGTGGGGTTCATCGTCGGCATGACCGGTGTCGGCGGCGGTTCGTTGATGACGCCGATCCTGCTGTGGTTCGGCATCAATCCGGCCACGGCGGTGGGCACGGACCTGTTGTACGCCGCCATCACCAAATCCAGCGGCGTGCTGGTACACAGGAAGAACAAGAACATCGACTGGGCCATCACCGGCTGGCTGACCCTGGGCAGTGTCCCGGCGGTGGCGATGACCTTGTGGTTCCTCAGCACCCTGCACACCGCGCCGGATGCGATGAACGCAATCATCAAGCAGGCCTTGGGCTTTGTGTTGTTCGCCACGGCGCTGGCGATTCTGTTCAAGAAGCGCCTGCTGGAATTCGCCCATAAACGTGCCGGCGGCAACTACAACCCCAGCGGCGCGCGCCTGAATGTCATGACCGTGATCACCGGTCTGATCCTCGGCACGATGGTCGCCCTGACCTCCATCGGCGCCGGTGCCCTCGGCACTGTCGCGTTGTTCATTCTCTATCCGCTGCTGCCGACCCGCCGCCTGGTCGGCACCGAAATCGCCCACGCCGTACCGCTGACCCTGGTCGCCGGCCTCGGCCACGCGAGCATGGGCAACATGGACTGGGGCGTGCTGGGCTTTCTGCTGGTCGGCTCGCTGCCGGGCATCTGGCTCGGCAGCCACCTGACCGGCCGCGTCTCCGATGAACTGCTGCGCCCGTGCCTGGCGACGATGCTGGTGCTGATCGGTTACAAGCTGGCGTTCTGATCGGCAGGTAGCCATGAGTGAAACCACACTGCATTGCAATGGCCGACTCACCATCACGGTCGAGCCCCGGGAAATGCGCATGAGCCACTGGCTCTACGCGCCGCTGGTGGTTGATCGGCAGCGCCAGCAGACGCTGCTGGACTTGAGTGACAGCCAGTGGGACCTGATTTCCACTACTAATGAAACCGCTGGCGGTATCGATCTACTGTTGCGCAAATATCCGGGCGACAAACCAGCGGTGACCCTGAGCGTCAGCCTTGATGACGGAATGCTTCGGCTTGACGGCCGATGCGTCGATCCAACGGGGCTGGAAGCGGCGCTCGATTTGGCGCTGAGCTAAGTGCTTATTGGCCGAGCGAGTGCTTCATCACTGTCACCGGCAACCCGTCATACTCCATCTCTTCCACTACCTCCCAACCCAGCCGCGCATACAGCGACTGCGCCGCATCGGTGTACAGGTACAACTGCGGCACGCCCAGCGCGGCGGCTTCCTCGACGATGCGGTTGACCAGTTGCGAGGCGATGCCGCGGCCACGCTGTTCGGCCTTCACGTAGACCCCGGCCAGCCACGGCGTCAGTTGCGGGCGGGCATCCATATCTCTGTCGATCAGCAGCGCACCGCCGAGCAGTTTTCCGTCTTCGATCGCCACCACCACGCTGGGAATCGCACCTTTACCGCAGGCGGCGCGCATACGTTCGGTGCGGCTGGCGAGGGTGTCTACGGGCTTGTACTGGCCCCATTCCTTGAAGTTGAGCTCGGCCAGTTCTTCAATCATTTCGGGGTGATCGCACAGGTAGTCGATGTGCATGCGCGTTGAACTCCATTTCGCAGGTTGAACAGCCACCCTAATGCGGTCATAAAAGGTAATCAAATGCGCGACATGATCGCGTGCATCCGGTTGCGCAAAATCGTTGCTGACCTACGCTTTGAACAAGGCGAAACATATTTGCCGGGTAACCCCGGAACAATCGCCATGATGCGCAATCATTAGAGCGTGGATATCAAAAGGAGATGCGCATGCTCATCAGGTCACTGACCCTGACACTCTTGCTGGCGATTGCCGGCCCCCTGTTCGCCGCCGACGGCGATTCCCCTTTGGACGTCGACAAGGGCATTAACCGCCCGGTGATCGTGATCGCTTCCAGTACGGTCGATTCTTATTGGGTCAGCCTGAAAAAAGCGCTGGACGACCCGGCCAACAAACAAGGTATCGCCGACCGCAAGATCAAGGTTTACACCATCCTGAGCATGAGCGGTCAGGTCGATGGCAAAAGTCTCGAGCAGCAGCAAACCATGGCGCTGTTGCGTTCGCTGAAGCTGGGTGCCGGGGCGTATCCGAAAGTTTTCCTGGTGGGCAAGGATGGAGAGACCAAACTGTCGGCTTCGGGGGATGAAGCGGCGGCGGTCGACCTGAAGAAAATCTTCGACACCATCGATGCACTGCCAGCTGCCGAGAAAGAAACTACTTCCACCGTGGTCACCGCCCCGGCTGCTGCAGAACCGGCGCCGGCCAAGGGCGCGAAAGGGACAAAACCGGCGAAGCCAACCAAACCGGCCAAGCCGCCGGAAATGCCGGATGATTGATTGCGGCAGGCTCTGAATAAAGATGGCGAACGTTATCAAGCGTTCGCCATTTTTTTGCCCACGGTGTTTTGATCTGAAGATGACCGCAGGCGATCACGGATGACATTCCAACACTGTTCTGCGATGCCGGCTCATATGGTTTTGATCCGCATCTGGCTGGCATCGAGTTTTCAAAGGCTATTGCGCTCGTATAGCTCGTCGTCATTCAGCACGTAAACCAGTGCGTCTTTTGCTTCGCTAACGACCAAGGGAGACTGGGTTGTCAGCACGAATTGGCAGTTCGGAAATGTTTTGCTCAATTGCTGGATAAGGTTGAGCTGCCATTCCGAATGCAGATGAAGGTCCACTTCATCGATGAGGACGATGCCTTCGCCGTGGAGTGGATTGTCCAGTGACGGGTTCATCATGGCCAGTCGGCGGGCTATGTCGCCGACCAGCGCCAACATCGATTTTTCGCCTTGCGACAATTGGGCGACATTGAAAGTGACGCCGTCCTTGTCGATCGTCATGTGCAGGCGAGGTTGTCGTTGTATTCGCAGGTTGGTGAAGCCCGGCATGAAGGCCGCGATGGCGCAGCGGACGGCCGTCAGTTGGGAGTCACGGGACGAAGCTTTGAGCTCGGATAACGTTTTCCAGGCTTCGCTCTCAGCACCCAGTTTTTGAGCTATTTCGTTCAATGCGGAATCGGAAATACCAGACTCGTTTTCGCTGTCTTCGCGCTCTCGAAACCATTCAAAGAAACCACGAAAGTCGGTGCTGTGTTTCAGTGAGTCGTCGTAGCCCGCCAGTTGATCGAAGGTTTGTACGCTTTTGATTTTCAGCGGGATTTCGAGAACCGATCGCTCCACCGGATAGTAGGCGATCAGGGGGAGTGAGGCGTTGTCATCGGCTGTCAGCAGGGAGCGATAGTGATCGGCGAGCAGATTTGCGTCTTCCAAGGAGCTGCTCAGAGCCGTTTTTCCTTCCTGCTTGCTGTGTGACATACCCCATACGAATACATCGTCTTCTTCATCGGGATCAGACTCGGGATTGACTCGCGGATGTGCAGGTTCTGCTACCGCGATCGAGACGATGGCAGCCGGGGTTCCGTTGCGAATGTCTTCCTCTGCGATATGGCTGCCATTGCCTTTTTGGGTGCGAATTCTTGCTATCAGCCAGCTCAGGCAGGTGGTGAGAGCTTTCAGCAGGGTGGTTTTACCGGCGCCGTTGATTCCCACGAACACGGTAACGTTGGAATGGGATCCGGCGAGAGGAGCCAAATGTACGGTGATGTCATTGAACCGACCTACATTCGTGAGTTTGAGGCTTTCGATCTTCATTAATCTTCCTCTGTGTATCAGTCGGTCAGGTGTTCGGCGAACATCATTTCATCCGCGATAACCCGGCAATGCGGTGCAGTTTAGATGCACCTCTTTCAGCCGATCACCTTTGAAAATCATTGCTGAATGTGCCCGGAAATTTACGCGGCAACACCCTTCAAATCCATCGGACATTTCCTTCAAAACGCGGTGGCGTTGGTGAACTGGTGGCTTGAGTCGAACGCCGATAATCTCATCGGGCCGCTGCAAAATCAGCGGTCGGGATGTGGAAGTCCGGGGATGACAGGGAAGCGTATGTGCGCCTGTGACCACATGTTGGTATTTTTTATGCCACCATCGTCGTTTATGGCAGCTATGCGCAGGAGCACTCTCAAGTGCACCGGGTTTCTCTGACCCCGGACTTCCACACCTGCGCAAAGCTGCCACCCTCTCGTGGAAGGGAGTTCGGCAGTTTCTCTCTTAATGTCAGAGGTATTCACACGTGAAAAAAACAGATCCAAACAGGCCGGAAACTCCCGCGAACCCAGATTCCCCCGAACACATCGCCAACCCCAAACCCCGCTACATCCCCATCACCGGCATCGACTGCCAGATCCCCTGTCTCCTGATCGACCGCGAAGCCCCGGTAGACGTACTCCACGGCACCGCCGCCTACCGCTTGCGCAGCGTGACGCAGTTGTTGGAAACACTCTCTTTGAGCGACGGCATCGGCCACGACGCCATGCTGCTGCAGGACTTCGCCCGAGTGCTGGCAATCCCTTTGCGCGACAGTTGCGATCTGATGGATGTACTGGGCTGGAAGCTACAGGCGTAGTTTTCAACCTCCCAAACAAAAACGGGCGACCTTCTCAGGTCGCCCGTTTTTTATGGCGTGATTACCGGGTCAATTCCCCGAGAATCTTGTGCGCAATCTTCACCCGCTCTCCATTCGGGTAGTTACGATTCGCCAGAATCACGATCCCGACTTTCTTTGACGGCACGAACGCGACGTAGGCGCCGTAGCCAGCGGTGGAGCCGGTCTTGTTCAGCAGCACGTTCGCCGGTTCAGGCTGTGGCGGATTCAGCCATTTGACCTTGTGCGGTTCCATGGCCATTGGTGTCGAGTTGCCGTCCAGCAGGCGGTCGAGGCTGATCGGGTAGGTGTAGCGTTCCCAGCCCAGGCCCTGGGTCATGTCGCCGACGGTGTAGTAGCCGGTGTGGGTGAGGGCGATGGCTTTTTGCAGGGGCGTTTCGAGTCTGGCGGTGTCGAGGTTGGCCTCGACGTATTGCAGCAGGTCGGCGGCGCTGGTTTTCACGCCGTAGGCTTCGGAATCCAGTGCGCCGGGGCTGACTCGTACTGGTTGGTTGTTCTTGTCATAGCCTTGGGCGTAGAGCTTCTCTTCAGAGGGCGGCACTGACAGGAAGGTGTGCTTGAGTCCGAGCTTCGGCAGCAGGGTTTCGCTCATCACCTGATTGAACGGTTGGCCGAGGCTTTTTGCGGCCAGGTAGCCGAACAGGCCGATGCTCGGGTTGGAATACAGGCGATGGCTGCCGGCCGGATAGGTCGGTTTCCACTGTTGGTAATAGCCGAGCATCTTGTCGGCAGAGTCTGCGGCATCCGGGAACTGCAGCGGCAGGCCGCCGGCGCTGTACGTGCCCAGTTGCAGCAGGCTGATGTGGTCGAACGCGCTGCCTTTCAGCTCGGGCCAGTGCTGGCTGGCCTTGTCGGAGAATTGCAGTTTGCCGCTGGCCTGGGCGTAGGCGGCGAGAGTCGCGGTGAAGGTTTTGCTTACCGAGCCGATTTCGAACAGGGTGTTTTCACTCACCGCTTGCCCGGTGCTTTTGTCGGCAACACCGTAGTTAAAGTAATGCGCCTTGCCATCGATGGTCACGGCGACGGCCAGACCCGCGATGTCTTGTTGCTGCATGACCGGGGTCACGGTGGCCTTGACCAGCGCCTGCAACTGATCGTCGGTTTGCGGGGCGGCCAGGCAGGTGGCGGCGCTGAAGAAAAGTCCGAAAGCGCTGAAGGACTTGAGTTTGTTCAGGTGGATTGAAGGCATTATTGATCCACTCTCCATGAGTGCTAATGGTGTTATCTCGCTACACTGCGAGCGTTTTTTCATTGGGCTGCTGATCGGCGCCGCCAAATCTAGGCACTCCGGCGTGAATCGACAAACGATGAAAACTCGGACGAGCCATTAGAAAAACTTGGGACTTGGCATGATTCGACCTCAATTGCCTTTGAATGCATTGCGCGCCTTTGAAGCTTCTGCGCGTCATTTGAGCTTCACTCGCGCCGCCGTGGAGCTGTGCGTGACTCAAGCCGCCGTCAGCCATCAGGTCAAAAGCCTGGAGGCGCAACTCGGCGTGATCCTGTTCAAACGCCTGCCCCGTGGGCTGATGCTGACCGGCGAAGGCGAAACCCTGCTGCCGGTGCTGACTACGTCGTTCGATCATATCGCGCAGATGCTCGAGCGTCTGGCGGGCGGTCAGTATCGGGAAATGCTCACGGTCGGCGCGGTGGGCACTTTCGCGGTGGGCTGGTTGTTGCCGAGGCTGGCGGACTTCCAGGCGAAACATCCGCTCATAGATTTGCGGCTGTCGACCAACAACAATCGGGTGGACGTCGCCGCTGAAGGGCTGGATTACGCGATCCGGTTTGGCGCCGGGGCGTGGCACGGTATCGAGGCGACCCGTTTGCTGGAGGCGCCGTTGTCGGTGCTGTGCGTGCCGGAAATCGCCCGGCAGTTGCACGCGCCGGGGGATCTTTTGCAGCAGCGTTTGCTGCGTTCCTATCGCACCGATGAGTGGCCGGAATGGTTTCACGCGGCGGGGCTGGCGACCCATGCCGCGCCGCCCCAGAGCATCGTGTTCGACTCGTCGCTGGCGATGATGGAGGCGGCGTTGCAGGGCGGCGGGGTGGCTCTGGCGCCGCCGTTGATGTTTGCCCGGCAACTGGCGGCGGACCTGATCCGCCAACCCTTTGCCATCGAAATCACCACCGGCAGCTATTGGCTGACGCGGCTGCAGTCACGGCCCGAGACGTCGGCGATGGCAGCGTTCAAGCACTGGTTGCTGGAGGCTGTTCAGGCTTAACGCACCAGACATGGCTTCTTGTTATCGAACGTCCACCCCGGAATCAGAAACTGCATCGCCACACTGTCATCCCGCGCACCCAGCCCCATGCCTTTATAGAGTTCGTGGGCCTTGGCGACCTGATCCATGTCCAGTTCCACGCCCAGCCCCGGCTTCTTCGGCACCTGAACGCAGCCGTCGACGATTTGCAGCGGTGCCCTGGTCAGGCGCTGGCCGTCCTGCCAGATCCAGTGGGTGTCGATGGCGGTGATATCGCCCGGCGCGGCCGCCGCGACGTGGGTGAACATCGCCAGGGAAATGTCGAAATGGTTGTTGGAGTGCGAGCCCCAAGTCAGGCCCCATTCGTGACACATCTGTGCCACCCTCACAGAGCCCTGCATCGTCCAGAAGTGTGGGTCGGCCAGCGGGATGTCCACCGACTGCAACTGAATCGCGTGGCCCATTTCGCGCCAGTCGGTGGCGATCATGTTGGTGGCGGTTTTCAGCCCGGTGGCGCGGCGGAATTCGGCCATCACTTCACGGCCCGAATAGCCGTTTTCCGCACCGCACGGGTCTTCGGCGTAGGCCAGCACATGATGTTGATCACGGCACAAGCGAATTGCCTCTTTCAGTGACCATGCACCGTTCGGATCGAGGGTAATGCGGGCGTCGGGGAAGCGCTCGGCCAGTGCGGTCACCGCTTCGATTTCGGCATCGCCGCTGAGTACGCCGCCCTTGAGCTTGAAGTCCTTGAAGCCATAGCGCGAATGGGCCGCCTCGGCCAGACGCACCACGGCGTCGGCGGTCATGGCTTTCTCGTGACGCACGCGGAACCAGTCGTTGTCGGCATCCGGTTCGCTGCGATAGGCGAGGTCGGTCTCCCTGCGATCGCCCACGTAGAACAGATAACCGAGCATCTTCACTTCATCGCGTTGCTGACCTTCGCCGAGCAATGCTGCCACCGGCACGTCGAGGTGCTGGCCGAGCAGGTCGAGCAGGGCGGCTTCCAGGCCGGTGACCGCGTGAATGGTGATGCGCAGGTCGAAGGTCTGCAGGCCGCGGCCGCCGGCATCGCGGTCGGCGAACGTCTGGCGCACCTGGTTGAGGATCTTCTGATAAGTGCCGATCGGACTGCCGACCACCAGGCTGCGGGCGTCTTCGAGGGTCTGGCGGATGCGTTCGCCGCCGGGCACTTCACCGACGCCGGTGTGGCCGGCGTTGTCCTTGAGGATGACGATATTGCGGGTGAAAAACGGCCCGTGGGCACCGCTCAGGTTGAGCAGCATGCCGTCGTGGCCGGCCACCGGAATGACTTGCATCTCGGTGATGATCGGGGCTTTGGCGATGTCGTGTGCGGTCATGTGTGGTTGTCCTTTCAGCGGATTCAGGCGTGTTTCGGCGCGGCATCGGCCACGGCGACGTCAGGTGCGGATTTGGGTGTCATGCGGGCGGCGAACACGATGATCGCGGCGATGATCGAGGTCGCGGCCAGACCATAGAGGCCGCCCTGGATCGAACCGGTGTGCTCCTCCAGCAAGCCGAAGGTTGTCGGGGCGACGAAGCCGCCGAGGTTGCCCACCGAGTTGATCAGCGCGATCACGGCGGCGGCAATCCGCGCATCGAGATAGGCCTGCGGAATCGGCCAGAACAATGACGAAGCAGATTTGAAACCCAGTGCGGCAAAGCAGATCGCCACGAAGGCGAAAATCGGCCCGCCAGTGGTGGACATGAACATTCCCGCCGCAGCGATCAACAGCGCTGTGGCCACCCATGCCTGCTGGTGTTTCCACTTCGCCGAGAACGAGGCGAACGCGTACATGCCGATGATCGACAGCAGCCACGGAATCGAGTTGAACAAGCCGACCTGGAAGTCGCTCATCTCGCCCATCTTCTTGATGATGCTCGGCAGCCAGAAAGTCGCGGCGTAGATGGTCAATTGAATGAAGAAGTAGATCAGGCAGAACAGGATGATCTGGCGATCCTTGAGCAGTTTGCCCAGCGACGGCTTGATCGGGGTTGCGGCTTCGCGGGCCTTCTGTTCATCGTCGATGGCTTTGACCAGCGCGTCCTGTTCGGCGCGGGTCAGCCACTTGGCGTCGTGGGGCTTGGCGTCGAGCCAGAACCAGACGAACACGCACAGGCCGACCGAGAACATCCCTTCAATGAAATACATCCATTGCCAGCCATGCAGGCCCAGACCCTCGATCTGCAACAGCAATCCTGACAAAGGGCCGGAAATCAGCGAGGCCACGGCCGAACCGCTGAGGAAGATCGCAATCGCCTTGCCGCGCTCGGCCCCCGGCAACCAGCGGGTGAAGTAGTAGATCACCCCGGGAAAGAATCCGGCCTCGGCCACGCCGAGCAGAAAACGCAGGATGTAGAAGTGGGTTTCGTTCTGGATGAACGCCATGCCGGCGGCCACCAGACCCCAGGTGAGCATGATGCGGGTCAACCAGATTCGCGCTCCGACCTTTTGCAGCAGCATGTTGGAGGGGACTTCGAACAGCGCGTAACCGATGAAGAACAGACCGGCACCGAAACCGTAGGCCGCGGCACCGATGCCGAGGTCGTGTTCCATGTGGGTGCGGACGAAGCCGATGTTCACCCGGTCAATGTAATTGACGATGAACATGATCACGAACAGCGGCAGGACGTGGCGTTTGACTTTGGCAATGGCGGAGGACAGCACGGAATCGGCGCCCTCGTTCATCCCGGCAATGGATGATTTCACTTGGTTTTCTCCCACTCGTTATTTTTATGCGGGGTGTGGCTGGGTGCTGCGTTGTTGATAGACATCATACAACTAGATTTTTTTGTCCTACAAGCGGGAGTGCTCAATCAAATTTGTCTACGGGGAACGGTGTTTATGCTTTTTAAGATTTAAAGTGCCGTATTTGCTGGGTTTTAGAGAGATTTTATTCAGCGTCCTACAGAGGGTGTGGCCAGCGATTGTGGGATGGTTGCTCGATGTAGTCGAAGCTTTTCCGGCTAAAACCTGTTGTTGTCATACAAGTTAAAGGCTTCAAATCATAGGAGCTCATACAAGTCATGGCCTGCAGTGCTACGATCGGTCTGCCCCGATCACCGGAACCGACCATGCAAGAAGACCTCGACGCTCCCGCCCGTAAACGCGCGCACAACCTGGCCCATGACCTGGTGGAAAAACTGACCCAAAGCATCCTGCTCGGTCAGATGCTGCCCGGTGACAAGCTGCCCTCGGAAAACTCGATCGTTCAGGAGCACGGCGTCAGCCGCACCGTGGTGCGCGAGGCGATTTCAAAGTTGCAGGCGTCGGGGCTGGTGGAAACGCGGCACGGCATCGGCACGTTCGTGATCGAGCGCGCACCGGAGCAGGGGTTGCGGCTGAATGTCGACACCGCGCTGGGCGTGCGCAGCATTCTCGAATTACGCATGGGACTGGAGACGCAAGCGGCGGCACTGGCCGCGCAACGTCGTAGCGAACAACAACTGGTGCAGATGCGTCAGGCGCTGGACGACTACCAGCGCCTGTTGGCCAACAACGACAGTTGCGTCGAGGCCGACCGACGCTTTCACTTATTGATTGCCGAAGCCACCGGCAATGTTTGCTTCACCGAGATCATGCAGCACCTGGGCAGCGCGATGATTCCGCGCACCCGGGTCAACGCGGCCGAACGCGGGGCGGTGGACTTGAGCAAGCTCGGGCAACTGGCGAATCTGGAGCATGAGGCGATCCTCAACGCGATCAAGCGTCAGGATCCGGATGCGGCGCGTGCGGCGATGTGGCTGCACCTGACCAACAGTCGCGACCGGTTTTCAGCCACGAACTGAAGCTGCTGGTCCGTTCGATAGCGCGGGTCTAAACAGCGCCGATATCGCGCATCAACAATCCGAAGCGCAAATCCACCGCATCCGGAATCGGCAGGTACACCGTGTGCCCGTCCCCCGGCGCCACATCGATGGCTTCACCCTTGAGGCTCTGCAGTTCATGCAGATCAAAGTGGAAGTTGCCCTTGGGCGTCATCAATTCCAGATGATCGCCGAGGGCAAAGCGGTTCTTCACCTTGACCTCGGCCAGACGATCCCGGCGCTCGCCGGTCAGCTCGCCAACAAACTGCTGACGCTCCGACACCGAGCTGCCGTTCTGGTAGTTCTGGTATTCGTCATGCACGTGCCGGCGCAGGAAGCCTTCGGTGTAGCCGCGCTGGGCGAGGGATTCCAGATCGGTCATCAGGCTGCGGTCGAATTCGCGACCGGCCACCGCGTCGTCAATGGCCCGGCGGTAGACCTGAGTGGTGCGTGCACAATAGAAATGCGATTTGGTCCGGCCTTCGATCTTCAGCGAGTGCACGCCCATGCGGGTCAGGCGCTCGACGTGCTGCACGGCGCGCAGATCCTTGGCGTTCATGATGTAGGTGCCGTGTTCGTCTTCGAAGGCCGGCATCATCTCGCCGGGACGATTGGCTTCCTGCAGCAGGAACACCTGATCGGTGGGGGCGCCGAGGCCGAGGGTTGGTTGTGGTTCGAAGGTCTTCACGATCTCGCCGAGCTGGTTTTCGGTGGCTTCCTGCGCCGAATATTTCCAGCGGCAGGCGTTGGTACAAGTGCCCTGATTGGCGTCGCGCTTGTTCATGTAGCCCGAAAGCAGGCAGCGGCCGGAATAGGCCATGCACAACGCGCCATGGACGAACACTTCCAGCTCCATGCCCGGCACCTGTTCGCGGATTTCGCCGATCTCTTCCAGCGACAGTTCCCGGGACAGGATGATCCGGCTCAGCCCCTGTTGCTGCCAGAATTCGACGCTCGCCCAGTTCACCGTGTTGGCCTGCACCGACAGGTGAATCGGCATCTGCGGAAAATGCCGGCGCACCAGCATGATCAGGCCGGGGTCGGACATGATCAGGGCGTCCGGGGCCATGTCGATCACCGGCGCCAGGTCCTTGAGGAAGGTCTTGAGCTTGGCGTTGTGCGGCGCGATGTTGACCACCACGTAGAAACGCTTGCCCTGTGCCTGTGCTTCACGAATGCCGAGGGCGAGGTTGGCATGGTCGAATTCGTTGTTGCGCACCCGCAGGCTGTAGCGCGGCTGGCCGGCGTAGACCGCATCGGCGCCGTAGGCGAAGGCGTAGCGCATGTTTTTCAGGGTGCCGGCAGGGGCGAGCAGTTCCGGGGTGAAGGAGGGCGTCATGGTGGTGTCAGTCGCAAAAGCGCGGGAGGGTAAACGAGGCGCGACGAGGGTTTATTGATCTGGATCTATGCTCCATGAACAAAGATGGCACTCGCGCGGGCGTGGGCTGACTAAGTTGGGCGGGTGCGCGTGGCGCCTGACTGACATGGACCGGACATGAACCAAAAGAGTCTGCAATTCAAATCCCTCACCGTGCTGCTGCTTCTGGTGACGGTGGCTTTCATCTGGATCCTGCTGCCGTTCTACGGCGCGGTGTTCTGGGCGGTGATCCTCGGCATTGTGTTCGCGCCGATGCAGCGCCGGTTGCAGCAGAAATTCGGCTGGCAACGCAACCTCACTTCACTGTGTACCTTGAGTGTCTGTCTGGTGATCGCGATCCTGCCGGTGATCATCCTGAGTGTGTTGCTGGTGCAGGAGGGCGCGACGCTCTACGACAACATCGAAAGCGGCAAGCTCGATATCGGCGCGTATCTGGCGCAGTTCAAGCACAGCCTGCCGCCGTACTTTCAGCATCTGCTCGACCGCTTCGGCATGGGTGAGCTCAATGCCTTGCGCGAGAAAATCGTCAAGACCGCCATGCAGGGCAGTCAGGCGCTGGCGACCCAGGCGTTCAGCTTCGGCCAGGGCACGTTCGATTTCGTCGTGAGTTTTTTCATCATGTTGTACTTGCTGTTCTTCTTTCTGCGCGATGGCGCCGAACTCGCGCGCAAGGTGCGCACGGCGGTGCCGCTGGAAGAACATCACAAACGTCGCCTGCAACTGAAATTCAATCGGGTGGTGCGCGCCACGGTCAAAGGCAATCTGCTGGTGGCCATCACCCAGGGCGCGTTGGGCGGGGCTATTTTCTGGTTTCTCGACATCCCCAGCGCGTTGCTCTGGGCGGTGTTGATGGCGTTTCTGTCGCTTTTACCGGCGGTAGGCGCGGGGATCGTCTGGGCGCCGGTGGCGGTTTACTTCCTGCTCAGCGGGATGATCTGGCAAGGCGTAGTGCTGGGGTTGTTCGGGGTGTTCGTGATCGGCCTGGTAGATAACGTGCTGCGTCCGGTGCTGGTGGGCAAAGACACTCGCATGCCGGACTACATGATCCTGATCTCGACGCTGGGCGGAATGGCGGTGTTCGGTCTCAACGGTTTCGTGATCGGGCCGCTGATCGCTGCATTATTCATGTCGAGCTGGGCACTGTTCGTCGAAACCAAACCGAAGGTGCAGTTGCCCTAAGCCTTGAACGGGCCGTTGATCAATCGTTGCGACAACGCCTGGGCGGCCGGCAGTGAAGTGAGCGGGCCGCTGACCGGCTCGCCGTCGCGCACCAGATACCAGCAGGCCAGCAGCCCCATCTCTCTGAGCGATGCGGGAACGGCGCTGCCGATAACGGACATGATTTGAACCTGAGCCATGAGAAGTACCTCCATCAATCTATGGAGCTACCTTAGGGACTCGTCCGTTTCAGGGACAATCAACGCTTTCGATAGTGGACATTGATGCCAGTGAGGGCTGGCTCAATCCACCACTTGATCGAGCATGTGCACGATTTCGTGCTCGTTGAGCAAACCCTTGCGCACCAGGTTTTCTGCCAGCAGCGACACAAACTTCGCCGTGCGATGGCCTTCCAGGTGCTTGAGCTCGGTCAGTGCGTTGTACACCTTGCTCGAGGTGCATAAACCGACGATGCGGTGCGGATTCTGTGTTGGCATTCCAGTCGTCCTTGTTTTTATCAACCTGTTGTTTGCGGACGGATTCAGATTGCGGTTCCGTCATGACAAATAGATGACCGTTTTGTGTTTTGCCCCCGACGGTCATGTCCATCATGCCGACTTTAATGGTTCAAACTGTCCTCACAGCGACCTTGGCGAGATTTTTTCAGACTTTGTCCGACAGACGGCACCCTTTATCCAAGGCAAGAAAAAGCCCCGCTGAATAGCGGGGCTTTGTGTTTCTGTTACCAGCGCGGGCCGCCGTAGTAGTGCGGACGACCGTAATAGCCGTGCGGAGGGCCGTAATACACCGGGGCCGGTTGCACGTAGACCGGTTGCTGTACGTAAACCGGGGCCGGCTGGTAGTAGACCGGTGGTGGCGGTTGTTGCACGTACACCGGTGCCGGTTGAGCGTAAACAGGCTGTTGAACATACACCGGCCGATCCTGGTTGATGAGCGCCGAGCCGATGATGGCCGAGCCGACGATCGCACCAAATACCGCCGGGCCCTGCCAGCCACCGCCATGGGCTTCTGCCTGACCTGTGATAGCGCATGCACCGATCAACAAGGCCACGATGGGGAGTTTACGAATCATGATAAATCCTCGGTTCTTCGACCCGGCGTCCAGGCCTGCAACAGGCTCGGGATGGCGCGGGGATACTTCTATGACAGCAACATTTGGAAAAACAGCACGGCGGCTGGGTAAATTTTGTGTAAGGTCTGTACCGGATTGCTTACCGGGTTTCAGGCAACGGCTGTGATGCCCGGAACAGACCGCCTTATGATCGTTCAGAACCTGATGGTCTGGCTAATCCCGTCCATCCGAAAGTGCATTAGAAGGAGACTCCCATGCAGATGAACCCCAACAAAGACACCCAACTGTGCATGTCCCTGTCTGGGCGTCCCGGGAATTTCGGTCTGCGTTTTCATAACCATCTGTACGAGCAACTGGGCCTGAATTTTTATTACAAGGCGTTCAGCAGCCAGGATCTGCCGGGTGCCGTCGGCGGGATTCGTGCGCTGGGCATTCGTGGTTGCGGGGTGTCGATGCCGTTCAAGGAAGCCAGCATTGCGCTGGTCGATGAGCTGGATGCGTCGGCGGCAGCGATCCAGTCGATCAACACCATCGTCAACACCAACGGCCATCTCAAGGCCTACAACACCGATTACATTGCCATCGCCCAGTTGCTGGAAACCCACGCGGTGCCGAAGGACTCGACTTTCGCCCTGCGCGGCAGCGGCGGTATGGCCAAGGCTGTGGCCAGTGCCTTGCGCGACGGCGGTTACAAAAACGGTCTGATCGTGGCCCGAAATGAACGCGCAGGGCGTGCACTGGCCGATTCCCTGGGCTATCGCTGGCAGGCGGAACTGGGCGAGGAGCGCCCGCAGATGCTGATCAATGTGACGCCGGTCGGCATGGACGGTGGCCCGGAAGCAGGGCAGCTGGCATTCGAGGTGGATGTGATCAAATCTGCCGACACCGTGTTCGATGTGGTGGCGATCCCCTCGGAAACCCCGCTGATCGTGCGCGGTCGTGCTGAAGGCAAAAAAGTGATCACCGGGCTGGAAGTGATCGCGATCCAGGCGCTGGAGCAGTTCGTGCTGTACACCGGCGTGCGGCCGACGGTCGAGCAGTTTGACGCGGCGGTGGCGTTTGCCCGTAGCTAAAGAGCTTGGGTCGTGCGGTGTCTGACCGGGCCTTTTCGCGAGCAAGCCCGCTCCCACATTGAAATGCATTTCCCCTG
>NZ_JBSVWF010000065.1:0-30488 GCF_054071635.1 Pseudomonas sp. SDO52101_S400
AAAGTGTCCACCATGTCCCCGAACACCTGTCCACCATGTCCCCGGTACATACACCGGGAGAGGGCTAGGGTGAGGGGCTTTTCAGGGGTTAGACACAATGCCGAGCCACTCGGTAAACAGCCTGACTTTCGACAACCCCTGCTTGTCATTCGCCACATCCAGCCAATACCCATAAGGGCCTAACACTTCAATCGGGGTGATCGGCAGCAGGCTGCCGTTGGCCAGTTCCTTTTCGATCATCTGCCGGTCGATCACCGCCAGGCCGCCGCCGGCCAGGGCGGTGTGGATCACCTGGTCCAGGGTGCTGAATTCCAGTCCTTGCCCGGCATCGATGTCATCCCGTCCCATGGCCGCCAGCCAGTTCTCCCAGACCTTCAGACGCTTGCCATCGTGCAGGATGTGTAACAGCGGAAACTCCCGCAGATCCGGCGGCTGGTCGCCGTTGAACAACTCAGGGCTGGCCACTGCGATGTGCCGTTCCATCACCAGCAACTGGCTGACGCAGTGGGGCGCTGCCGCGAGGCCAAAGCGGATGTGGCAATCGACTTCCGTGAGGCTGTCGTGGCCAATCTGGTTGGTCACGCTGAGGTTTATGTCCGGGTAACGCTGACAGAATGCACGCAGATGTGCTGACAGCCAGCGCGTGGCCCAAGTCGGCGGTGCGAGCACTTTCAAGCGCTGGCGCAGATTCGGCACGCGCACCGCTTGCAGGGCGCGCTCGATGTGGTCGAAGGCCTCGGCCAGATGCGGGGAAAGATTGCTGCCGGCTTCGGTGAGCGACAGCCCTTGAGGCGTGCGCACGAACAGCGCCACACCGAGGTAGTCTTCAAGCAGTTTGATCTGACGACTGACCGCGCCCTGAGTGACATTCAGTCCGATGGCAGCCTGGCTGAAACTGCGATGACGGGCGACTTCTTCGAACACGCGCAGGGTGTTGAGCGAGGGCAGTTGACGCATGGAGGCGGGACTCCGGATCGGGCGGTTTTTGTTGTTTTGAGATGGGCCTATCTGACTATCGGTGATGGGCGGATGCAAGTGTTGTTTGAGCAGACGCCATCGCTGGCAAGCCAGCTCCCACAAGTATCAAGGTGGCCACAAATATTGCGGCCGCCATCAATCCTGTGGGAGCTGGCTTGCCAGCGATGACTGCCTTTCAGGCGCTGAAAGTTCGAGCGTCAGAAGTAATATCCGACGTTCACATACAACTGGTTCTCCCACTGATCCAGCCCGCCCGCACCAAGGCTCTGGGTGTAGCTGCTGCCACCGATATACGGATCATTTCTGCCGAACAGCCATTCTGTAGCAACCCACAATTTACTCACGGAAAACGAGGTGCCGAGGATCATCCGCTCAGACGTTTTGAACCCGCTGGCAGACTTGTCGAATGCGCTGTAGTTGGCATACAGCTTGATCCCGCTGATCTGGTCGTACAGGTATTTGCCGCCCACGTCGTAACTCAGGTCGGCCACGTATAGATTGCCGCGACTGGCGACGTTGTAAGTGCCGTCGTAACCGCCGAGGGTCACCACTTCGTCGCTGCCGGGGTTGCGCGGCGACATCTGCTGCCGCGCTGCCTGCAACTGCACGCCCCACGGGCCGTTCTTGCCCATGTAGTGCACGGCCACGGCGTTGCGTCGGCCGTCATTGTTGGTGTCCTTGTTCTCGATGCTCGAGGTCAGGCCGGAGATCCCGACCTCGGATTTCCACGGCCCCAGATCCAGCGATCTGGCTACTCGTAGCACTACCGTGTTGCGTTCCTGATTATTGCTGCCGTCGGCCACGTAGCTGTCGGCTTCGGACACCACGCTCGAATACGTCACGCCTTTGCTGGTGCCTTTGCCTTGCCAGGCCGGGCGCAGGTAGTAACCGGCCTGGAGGTTCCAGTCGCCGCTTTGCTGGATGTATTTGGTGCCGATCTGTTGCACGTCTTCCAGGCCGATGACGTTGCCCAGGGTTTCGTAGAACGTGCTGCCAAAGTACGGCTGCAAGCCGAACGGCACGGTGTTCAGGCCCACTTGCACTTGCTGGTCAGGATTGAACTTGTAGCCGACCCACGCGAACTTGGCGAAACGGATGTCGCCGTAGTTCTTGGTGTACTGGTAAGGGTAGGAGCGGCCGTAGAAACGGTATTGCGCTTCGCCGATCCACGAATCGGAGTTGTACTTGGCGCTGAGGAATACCGTGTCGAGGCCGAACTTCTGAATATCGCGATCCGGGTCCACGTCCCAACGGGCACGAATGGCGCCGCCAAGGTCGAGATTGTCGGTGACCTGGACTGCCATGGCCGGGGCGGCAAAGCTGCAGAACAGAGCGATGGAAGTTGTGCGCAGGCGCAAAGAGGCTGGGAAGGGCATGGAGCGGCTCTCGATTGTTTTTATTAGAGATGCCGCGCAGTTTTGCTATCTGCGGGTTGTTGAACAAACGATAAAAACGGTGGAGAAACCTGCATCGAATGCATGTTACTCGGAAACTCCTGTAGGACAATTTGCCAATGTCGTGGGATGCTTTGCGCCTTGTCAGTGGTTTTCGAGTGCCTTGTATGAAACGCAAAATGCCCGGCCTGAATGCACTCAAAGCATTCGAAGTGGCCGGCAGCACCGGCAGCTTCACCCGCGCCGCCGAGTTGCTCAACGTCACCCAGAGCGCGGTCAGCCGCCAGGTGCGGCAACTGGAAGAGCAGCTCGGCGAGAGTCTGCTGGAGCGCCGCCATCACCATCTCGAATTGACCGGTGCCGGCAAGATTCTGTTGAGGGCACTGCATCAATCGTTCGACAAGATCGAGCTGACGGTGCGCAGCATCCAGCAGAAAACCCACGCCAATCGCTTGCACATCAATGCGCCGCCCACCTTCACCAGCCGCTGGCTGATGCCGCGTCTGGGGCGCCTGCGCGAACAACATCCGGAACTGGAACTGAGCATCACCACCCGCTTGCAGGACAGTCTCGCGGAGACCAGCACCCTCGATTGCGCGATCCGTTTTGGCGACGGTGAATGGGATGGGCTCGACAGTTCGCTGCTGATTCAGGAGCGGCACATCGCCGTGTGCGCGCCAACGCTTTATGCGCGGGAGGGCGGCGATCAGGGCATCGACCTCAATCGCCTGACGCTGTTGCACGTGCTGGCCCGGGAGGATCAGCGTTACCTGACCTGGAAACACTGGCTCGACGCGGCGCGGATCAGCGGTGTCGATACCCAGGGTGGTTATGAATTCGACCTGCTGGACCTGGCGATTCAAGCGGCAGTCGATGGTCTGGGGATCACCATTGCCGACTGGCACATGGTCGCCTCGGAGCTGGCCAGCGGGCAGTTGACCCAGGTGCACAACGTCCACGTCGAAGGTCATCAGTCCTACTGGCTGGTGACTCGGCCGGAACAGACGCAGATGCCGCAATTGCAGGCGTTCAGTCAATGGTTGCAGGAAGAGATCTGGCTGGCGCAGCGCCAGCTTGAGCCTTCGAAGGCGATTTCCTGAGTAACGTGCATTTTTCGAATGTTTGATCGCCGGATAAATCGTTTGTTGAACCCGCTGTCGATGACAAGACTGGCGGCATCGATAAAAACAAACGATGGGCGATGCACATGCGAGTCGAGCGAAATTTTGTTAACGGCCACTTCATCGAGCCGGCCAGCGCGGCGCTGATCGCGGTCTACAACCCGGCCACCGAAGCATTGATCGGCCAGGTGTCGGCTGCCACCGCCGAGGAAGCCACGGCGGCAGTCGATGTCGCCGCCAAGGCGCAAAAGGTCTGGGGCAAACTCACCAGCATCGAGCGCGCCGAGCACCTGCGAGCGTTCGCGGCTGCTCTTGAAGATCGCGCCGAGGCCATCGGCGCCGCCCTGGCCGCCGAATCCGGCAAGAGCCTGAGCGACGCCAGCAACGAAGCCCGTTATGCCGCGCAGATCACCCGTTACCACGCCGAGTGGGCGCGCCGTATCGAAGGCGAAATCATTCCCAGCGACAGCCCCGACGAAAACCTGTTTCTGCACCGCGAGCCGATTGGCGTCGTTGCGTGCCTGATTCCGTTCAACTACCCGGTCTACACCCTGTTGCGCAAAATCGCTCCGGCGCTGATTGCCGGCAACACTGTGGTGGTGCGCCCGAGTAACAACACCCCGACTTCGGCGTTCGAAATCGCCAAAGCTGTTGAGCAATCGGGCATGCCGGCCGGCGTGATCAATATCCTGACCATGGATCACGCCACCGCCGCAGCCGTTTGCACCCATAAAGCCGTGGGCCTGATCACCCTGACCGGCAGTGTCAACGCCGGGCGCATCGTTCTCGACTACTGCAAGGCCAACATCGCCAAGCCGTCGCTGGAACTGGGCGGCAAGACTCCGGCAATCATCGAAGCCGACGCCGATCTTGAAGCGGCCGCAACCGCGATCATCGCCTCCAAAACCACTCACTGCGGCCAGTTGTGCACGGCGGTGGAGCGGGTCTACGTGCAGGAAAGCGTATACGACCGTTTCCTCGCGCTGCTCAAAGCGAAGATCGCCGCCGTGAAATTCGGCGACCGCGCCACAGACGCCAGCCTGATGGGCCCGTTGGTCAACGCCAGTTCGCAGAAGAACATTCACGCCATGGTCGAGCGCGCAATTGCCGACGGCGCCATTCTCGAAAGCGGCGGAGTGCTGCCCGAAGGCCCGGGGCATTTCTACCCGCCAACGCTGCTCAGCGGCTGCCGTCAGGACATGGAAATCGTCCAGGAAGAAATTTTCGGTCCGGTATTGCCCGTGCTCAAGTACCGCGACATCGACGAAGCGCTGGCCATGGCCAACGACCACCAGTTCGGCCTGTCGTCGGTGCTGTACACCGAGAACTACCGCACAGTGCAGAAAGTCGCCAACGCCATCGAGGCCGGCGAGTTGTACGTCAACCGTACGCCTGCCGATCCTTACCAGGGCTATCACGCCGGCTGGAAACGCTCGGGCCTGGGCGGCGATGACGGCAAGCACGGCATGCTCGAATTCACCCAGACCCGTCTTGTGGTCATGAAGTACTGATCCACCGCCTCACGCCTCACGCTACACCTATAAAAACAATTATCAGGGGCGCCCGGAGCACGGGTCGCCCGAGGTCACTTCAATGTCCAAGCATGCATCCTCTGCTGCCGCTGTTCAGGGTTCCAACTCGGCTTCGAAAAGCCAGAGCGACAAGGGAAGTCGCTATTTTCAATTGATGTTGCTGGTGCTCGCCGCCGGTGCGATCTATCCGATTCTGTACCTGCGCCAGGTCTATCAGACCACCATGCTCGAGGTGTTCCAGATCAACCACAGTGAGCTGGGTTATCTGTACTCGATGCTTGGCACGATCTTTCTCCTCAGCTACTTGCCGAGCGGTTGGCTGGCCGACCGTATCGCGCCGCGTTTCCTGATTTTTTTCTCGCTGGTAGCGACCGGTGCGTTGGGCCTGTGGTACTCGACGGCGCCGTCGATGACCGGGCTGATGATCATCTTCGGTTGCTGGGGGCTGACCACCGGCCTGACGTTCTGGGCCTCGGTGCTCAAACGCGTGAAGATGATTGCCCATCACACCGAGCAGGGCCGTTTCTTCGGCATTCTCGATGGTGGGCGTGGGCTGGTTGAAGCATTGCTGGCGACCGTTGCGCTGGGGCTGTTTGCCTACGCCACCGAAACCCGTGGCGAGTCCACCGCCGAAGGTTTCAAGCACGTGGTTTACCTCTACGCCTTCACCTGTATTGCCATCGGCTGTGTGCTGGTGCTGATCAAGGACCCGAAATCGATGGAGGACACGCCGCCAGTGGAGAAGGGCAAGTTCAACCTGTTCACGGACCTGGCGACCCTGGTGAAGATCCCTGAACTGTGGCTGGTCACGGCGATCGTGTTCTGCGGTTATCACATCTTCTGGGCCACCTACAGCTTCTCGGACTACCTGCAAGGCAGCGGCCTGACCGCCGTGATGGCCGGCACTATCACCACCATCAAACTGTGGATGCGCCCCATCGGCGGCATCGGCGGCGGCTGGCTGGGGGACAAGTTTTCAAATATCTCGGTGCTGATCGTTGCACTGTTGCTGGCGAGTCTGGCGATTGTCGGCCTGATCGTGTTCCCGGCGCTCAACAGCATGGGGCTGCTGATCGCGACAGTAATTTTCATCGGCCTGATGACCTACGCGATTCGCGGTCTGTACTGGGCGATCCTCGACAGCTGCAACATTCCGCTGCGCATCACCGGACTGGCCATCGGCATCGTTTCGGTGGTCGGTTACATGCCGGATGCGTTTATTCCGTTGATCAACGGCTACCTCACTGAGCATTTCCCCGGTGCCCTCGGCTACAAGCTCTATTTCGGCTACATCGCCGCTATCGGTCTGATCGGCACCCTCGCTGCCGTGACCCTGCGTGCCCGGATCAATAAAAAATCTTTGAACAAGACTTCTTTGAAAAAGACAGGTGCCTGAGATGAAAATCGTCGCCCTTGAAACCCATATCGTCGCCGTACCGCCACCGCACATCGGCGGCATGTACTGGCTGTTCGTCAAGCTCAAGACCGACTGCGGCATTGAAGGCGTCGGCGAGATCTACGCCGCGACCTTCGGCCCGAAAGCCATGCTGCCGATTATCGAAGACGTGTTCGAACGCTACCTGCTGAATCAGGACCCGCACCACATCGAGCGCTTCTTCCGTCAGGCCTATTCGAGCGGTTTCACCCAGCGTCCTGATCTGACCATGATGGGCGTGGTCAGCGGTCTGGAAATGGCTTGCTGGGACATCATCGGCAAGGCCGCGAACAAACCGGTCTACGAATTGCTCGGCGGCAAGGTCCACGAACGCCTGCGTTCCTACACCTACCTGTACCCGGTCAACAGCCGTGGCGAGTACGACTACGACGACCCGGACCTGGCGGCCGAATGCGCCATCGACAACATGAACAAGGGCTTCACCGCCGTGAAGTTCGACCCGGCCGGGCCGTACACCGCGTACTCCGGGCACCAGATCTCGCTGGAAGTCCTGGAGCGCTGCGAAACCTTCTGCCGCAAGATCCGCGAAGCAGTGGGCAACAAGTGCGATCTGCTGTTCGGCACCCATGGGCAAATGGTGCCGTCCTCGGCGATTCGCCTGGCCAAGCGCCTGGAGAAATACGATCCGCTGTGGTTCGAAGAACCGGTGCCGCCGGGCCAGGAAGAAGCCATGGCGCAAGTCGCGGCCAAAACCAGCATTCCAATTGCTACCGGTGAGCGCCTGACCACCAAGTACGAGTTCTTCAAGCTGTTGCAGGCCGGCGGTGCGTCGATTCTGCAGATGAACGTGGCGCGCTGCGGCGGGCTGCTCGAAGGCAAGAAGATCGCCAGCATGGCCGAAGCCTATTACGCGCAAATCGCCCCGCATCTGTACAACGGGCCGATTGGTGCAGCAGCGAGTTTCCAGCTCGCGGCCTGCACGCCGAACTTCCTGATCCAGGAAAGCATCGAGACCTGGGGCGGCTTCCACGCCGAAGTCCTGAAAAAGCCGTTGCAGTGGGAGGACGGCTACATCATCCCGTCCACCGAGCCGGGCCTGGGCGTGGAGCTGAACATGGACGTGGTGCGCAAACATTCGCCCTACACCGGTGAACGCCTGCACCTGCAGATGGCCCCGACCCCGGCCGACGTCAAAGACACATCGCCGGCCAAGGGCTGACAGAGGCCCATTGTGGGAGCGGGGGTGTTCGAGGAAGCGGTGTGTCAGGTTCCCAGATGTCAGCTGACCAAGCGCCTTCGCGAGCAAGCCCGCTCCCACAGGGGAATCCCGTCGCTCATTCGAATTTTGTACAACGACTTACGCGGTAACCGTGCATGACATACGACTACATCATCGCTGGCGCAGGCGCCGCTGGCTGCGTGCTGGCCAATCGGCTTTCGGCCTCGGGCCAATACACGGTGCTGCTGCTGGAGGCGGGCGGCAAGGACAGTTCCCTGTGGTTCAAGATCCCGGTCGGCTTCGCCAAAATGTATTACAACCCGACCTTCAACTGGATGTACTACAGCCAGCCGCAGAAGCAGTTGGGCAATCGTGAAATCTACGCCCCGCGCGGCAAGGTCCAGGGCGGTTCGGGCTCGATCAACGCGATGATCTACGTGCGCGGCCAGGCTCATGACTTCAACGACTGGGCGGCCAACGGCAACGACGGCTGGGGCTTCAAGGATGTACTGCCGTACTTCCGCAAACTGGAAAACCATCCGCTGGGCGACAGCGAATATCACGGCGCTAGCGGCCCGATCAGCATCACCCCGATGGCCGGCCAGACCCATCCGATCTGCGACGTGTTCCTCAAGGGCTGCGATGAGCTCGGCTACCCGCGCAGCGACGATTTCAACGGGCCGAAATTCGAAGGCGCGGGCATCTATGACGTCAATACTCGCAATGGCCAGCGCAGCTCAAGCAGCTTCGCCCATTTGCACCCGGCGTTGAGCCGGCCGAACCTGACGGTCGAGCATTACGCGCTGGTCGATCGGGTACTGTTCGATGAAAGCCAGCAGCGCGCCACCGGGATTTCCATCACCCAGCATGGCGTGGTGCGGACCTTCACGGCGCGCAAGGAAGTGATTCTGTGCGCCGGTGCGGTCGATACGCCGAAGATCCTGCAACTGTCCGGCGTGGCGGATCGCGCCTTGCTGGGCAGACATCAGATTCCGGTGGTGAAACACCTCCCGGCAGTGGGGCAGAACCTGCAGGATCATTTGTGCGTCAGCTACTACTACAAGGCCAATATCCCGACCCTGAACGATGAACTCAGCTCGCTGTTCGGCCAGTTCAAGCTCGGTGTCAAATACCTGCTGACCCGCAAGGGCGCACTGGCGATGAGTGTCAATCAGGCCGGCGGATTCTTCCGTGGCAACTCGGAACAGAGCCATCCGAACCTGCAGCTGTATTTCAACCCGCTGTCGTACCAGATTCCGAAAAACAACAAGGCCAGTCTCAAGCCCGAGCCTTATTCAGGTTTCCTGCTGTGCTTCAACCCGTGCCGCCCGACCAGTCGTGGTCACATCGAGATTGCTTCGAAGAATCCCCGCGATGCCGCGTTGATCGACCCGAACTACCTGAGCACGCAAAAGGACATCGACGAGGTGATCCAGGGCAGTCGCCTGATGCGCAATATCATGGGCGCGCCTTCATTGAAGAGCATCACGGTCGATGAAGTCTTGCCGGGGCCGGCGGTGGAAACCGACGAGCAGATGTTGCAGTACTTTCGCGACAACTGCGGCTCGATCTATCACCTGTGCGGCTCTTGCGCGATGGGTGCGGACGAGCAGAACTCGGTGGTCGACAAGCGCCTCAAGGTGCATGGCCTCGAAGGGTTGCGGATCGTCGATGCGTCGATCTTCCCCAATGTGACATCGGGCAACACCCATGCGGCGGTGTTGATGGTGGCGGAGAAGGGCGCGGATCTGATTCTGCAGGATGCGTAATGCGCGGTGACAGTTGATCGCGGGCGTTTTTCCCGCGTGCACTAGGCTTTGAATGCCGGCCCATTTTGGGTCGGCATTGTTGTTTTGGGAGGGTTGGTTTTTTGACTCAAGGAGCAGCCGATCATGGACGATCTGGTGAAAGAGGTGATTCCTCTGTTGCAGTACCTGATCCCGGGGTTTGTCTCGACCTGGATTTTCTACACCCTGACGGCGTTCAAGCGGCCGGATACGTTCGGGCAGATTGTGCAGGCGTTGATTTTTACGTTTGTGATTCATGGGATGGTGTTGGGGATTGGGGCGGTTTGTGTGTGGGTGGGGGAGAAGGGATTTTCTGTAGGAAAGTGGGATGCCAAGGCTGAAGCGTGCTGGGCATTTTCTGCTTCGTTGCTGCTGGGGTTGATCGCTTGTTGTCTGGCCACCAATGGCAAATTGCATAGGTGGTTGCGCAGTAGAAACGTAACGAAACAATCTTCCTATCCCAGTGAATGGTTCTGCGCTTTCGCTCAATATGATCGATTCATCACCCTTCATCTGGACGACGAAAGGCGCGTTCTAGGCTGGCCAGTCGAGTGGCCACCGGAGTCGAACGCCGGGCAGTTTTTGATGAAGTTTCCACGGTGGCTCAACGACGATGGCAAATTGGATCCTATTGGTGCCGAATTTTTGCTGATAGATTCCGCGAAGGTTAAATGGGTTGAGTTCAGCCCAGCATCAGAGGAACGATCATGACTGCCAGAGCACCGCAACCAATGCCGAAACATTTGGAACGCCTATTCGTAGGACCTGACGGGAAGTTGTTGGATCAACCATTGATCAAGGGCCCAAAGGCACCACCACCGCTGAAGCGCTAGCCGATGCAAGGGGCGATTATTCGCCCCGGTTGCCAACTCATCAGTTCAGGCTCACGCATCAACTCAGAGCGTCTGCACCAGCCAGTCCCGAAACGCCTTCAGCGACGCCAGCGACTCATTGCGCGCCGGGTACACCAGGTAATAACTGCGCCGGCTGCTGATCGGTTCGCCCAGTTGCAGCAGCTCGCCGTTCTGCAACTCATCTTCCACCAGAATCCTCGGTACCAGCCCGATGCCGATATTGGCGCGCACGGCCTGGATCAAGTGCGAGGTCATCTCGAAACTCGGCCCGATGCGCATGCTGCGATGGGGCAGGGCGTGATGGCTGAACCACTCGGACCAGGCCTGAGCATTGCTGCTGACGTTGAGCAGCAATTGCCCGGCGATATTTTCGTCGGCCGCACGACGTTCGGCATCGGACAGCTGCGCGCTGGCAATCACCACCAGTTCTTCGGTGTGCAGACGGTGGGCGGTCAGCCCCGGCCAGTCACCACCGCCGACACAAATCGCCGCGTCGATCTCGCTGGTGTCGAAGTCGATGGCTTCGATGCGTGAATGCAGGTGAACGGTCATGCCCGGGTGCGCCGTGTAGAAGTCCTTCAAGCGTGGCAGCAGCCATTTCGAGCCGAAGGTCGGCAGAGTCGCCAGGCGCAGGCTGTGAATCCCCGAGCCGAACGCCATGGCCTGAAGGGTCGCGCTGCGGATCTGGCCGAGGGCTTCGGACAGTTCGCGCTGATACATGCGTCCGACGTCGGTGAGGATCACCCGCCGGCCTTCACGGCTGAACAGGCGCATGCCGAGCATCTTTTCCAGAATCTGCACCTGACGGCTGACCGCGCTCTGGGTCAGTGACAGTTCGTGGGCTGCGCGGGTGTAGCTTTCATGGCGAGCAGCGGCTTCAAACGCCAGCAGCAAAGACATCGAGGGAGTGAGGGTTCGCGGATTCATTCGTTTTAGTCATGGATTGCGGTTCGATTTTACGGTTGTCCCGGCATCGCTCTGCAATGAACATAAGGCCTATGAGATGGCGGGAGCGTGACGCAATCATTCATTGCGCACAACTGTTCACCGCCACACGGCCCGTTTTTGACCGAGATTGCACGCCCGATGATTGCCCAGCTGTCGCCTTCCACCGCGTTGAACACCGATTACCAACAGTTTCTCAAAGCTCTTGAAACCAGTGACTTTCGTGGCGAAATCAGTGCCGACTACGCCAGTCGCGTAGTGCTGGCCACTGACAACTCTATCTATCAGCGTTTACCGCAAGCGGCGGTATTCCCGCGTGATGCCGACGACGTGGCGCTGCTGGCACGCCTGATCGCCGAACCGGCTTATCAAAAAGTAGTGATCACGCCGCGCGGTGGCGGCACCGGCACCAACGGTCAGTCTTTGACGGACGGCATCGTCGTCGACCTGTCGCGGCACATGAACCGTATTCTCGAAATCAACGTTGAACAGCGCTGGGTGCGGGTGCAGGCCGGTGTGGTGAAGGATCAACTCAACGCGGCACTGAAATCCGCCGGGCTATTTTTTGCCCCGGAACTGTCGACGTCGAACCGTGCCACCGTCGGCGGCATGATCAACACCGACGCCAGCGGCCAGGGCAGTTGCACCTACGGCAAGACTCGCGATCATGTGCTGGAACTGCACATGGTCCTGAGCGGTGGCGAGCGCTTGCACGGCCGTCCACTGGAAGAAAGCGAACTGGCAGCGGAGTGCGCCCGTGAGGGCCGGGCCGGCGAGGTGTACCGCTGTGCACGGCAGATCATCGACGAGCAAGGCGAATTGATCCGGGAAACCTTCCCCGATCTCAACCGCTGCCTGACCGGCTACGATCTGGCGCACCTGCGCGAGGCCGACAACCGTTTCAACCTCAACAGCGTGCTGTGCGGCGCTGAAGGTTCGCTGGGGTTTGTGGTCGAGGCCAAGCTGAACGTGTTGCCGATCCCCCAGCACACGATGCTGGTGAACATTCGCTACGCCGGCTTCATGGACGCGTTGCGCGATGCCCGGGCATTGATGGCGCTCAAGCCGCTATCGATTGAAACCGTCGACTCCAAAGTGCTGTTGCTGGCGATGCAGGACATCGTCTGGCACGGCGTCGCCGAGTATTTCCCGGAAAGCGCCGAGCGGCCGACTCTCGGAATCAACCTGGTGGAGTTCTGCGGTGACGATCCCGAGGAACTGCAACGCCGGGTCGAGGCCTTTGTCCAGCACTTGGGCACCGACGCCACGGTCGAGCGACTGGGGCACACGCTGGCCGTCGGTCATGCGGCGGTGAGCCGCGTCTACGGCATGCGCAAACGCGCGGTGGGCTTGCTCGGCAACGTCGCCGGTGAAGCGCGGCCGCAGCCGTTTGTTGAAGACACCGCCGTGCCGCCACAACATCTGGCGGAGTACATCGCCGAGCTGCGCGAACTCCTCGACAGCCACAATCTGCAATACGGCATGTTCGGCCACGTCGATGCCGGCGTGCTGCACGTGCGGCCGATTCTCGACATGAAAGACCCGCAACAAGCCGCGCTGGTGCGACCAGTATCTGACGGCGTGGCCGCGCTGACCCAGCGTTACGGCGGCCTGTTATGGGGCGAGCACGGCAAGGGCCTGCGCTCGGAATATGCGCCGGCCTTCTTTGGTGAGTTGTACCCGGCGCTGCAGGCCCTGAAAGCGGCTTTCGATCCGTTCAACCAGTTCAACCCCGGCAAGATCGCCACGCCGAATATTCCCGGCGCGGCATTGCTGAAAATCGACGAAGTGACCCTGCGCGGCGAACTCGATCGGCAGATCGACGAAAAAGTCTGGCAGGACTACGGCGCGGCCATGCACTGCAACGGCAACGGCGCCTGCTACAACTTCGATCCTGACGATACGATGTGCCCGTCGTGGAAAGCCACTCGCCAGCGTGCGCAATCGCCCAAGGGCCGCGCCTCGCTGATTCGCGAATGGCTGCGGTTGCAGGGCGAGGCGGGGGTGGATGTGTTATCCAATGCCAGCCGCCGGCCACCGTTTTTCAGCACGTTGTTGCAGCGCTGGCGCAACAGTCGTGCCCAGGAAAAAGACTTCTCTCACGAGGTGTACGACGCCATGGCCGGGTGTCTGGCGTGCAAGTCCTGCGCGGGGCAGTGCCCGGTGAAGGTCAACGTGCCGGACTTCCGTTCGCGGTTTCTGGAGCTGTATCACACCCGTTATCTGCGGCCGGCGCGTGACTATCTGATTGCCTCGCTGGAGTACACGATTCCGTACATGGCGCGGATTCCGTTGCTCTACAACGGTTTGATGGGCGCCTCGTTCAGCCGTCGCCTGATCGAGCGTCTTGGCGGCATGGTCGATGTGCCGCTGCTCAGTCGTTTCGATTTCCACGCGGCGATGCGTCGCTGGCAGGTCCAACCGGCGTCGGTCGAGGTGCTTTCGGCGCTGAGTCAGGCGCAACGCGAGCGCAGCGTGGTGCTGGTGCAGGATGCGTTCACCCGGTATTTCGAGGCGCCGTTGCTGGCGGATCTGGTCGAGCTGATTTCGCGTCTCGGCTATCAGGTTTATCTGGCGCCATTCAGCGCCAACGGCAAGCCGCTGCATGTGCAGGGCTTCCTGTCGGCGTTCAATCGCGCGGCGTTACGCAATGCCGGACAACTGCGCGCACTGGCCGAGATCGGAGTGCCGCTGGTGGGGCTCGATCCGGCGATGACCCTGGTTTATCGTCAGGAATACCTCAAGGTGCCGGGGATGGAGCAATGCCCCGAAGTGGCGCTGGTGCAAGAGTGGCTGCTCAAGGTCATGCCGCAACGGACGGATTCGCAGATTGCCGAAAGCTTCCGCCTGCTCGCGCACTGCACCGAGAAGACCAACGCGCCCGCGGCGACGCGGCAATGGGAGCAAGTGTTCGAACGCGTCGGCTTGAAGCTGACGACTCAGGCCACCGGTTGCTGCGGGATGTCCGGCACCTACGGGCACGAAGCGCGCAATCGCGACACCTCGGCGGTGATTTACGAGCAGTCCTGGGCGAAGCAGATCGAGGCACCGGCAGAGCGGGGTGAAGCACTGGCGACCGGCTATTCGTGCCGCAGCCAGGTCAAGCGTCAGGCCGACCGGACGGTGCGTCATCCGTTGCAGGTGCTGCTGGAACGACTGCGTTCTGCTTGAGAACTGTTAGCAGTTGAAGCGACTTTTCATGTTATAAGGTAACGCAAATGTTCGGGCCGTTTGCACAAGGCCCGGTCGAACTCTTCACTCGATTGCGAACCTTTCATGACCGTTGCTGTTCCCCGAAACGTCCCGCCGGCGACTGGCCGGCTGCTGTCCATTGATGCACTCAGAGGCCTGGTCATTCTGTTCATGTTGCTGGACCACGTGCGCGAGACCTTTCTGCTGCATCGTCAGGTCAGCGACCCGATGGACATTGCCAGCACGGAGCCGGCGCTGTTCTTCAGCCGCACTCTGGCGCATCTCTGCGCGCCGGTGTTCGTGCTGCTGACCGGATTGTCGGCGTGGCTGTTCGGGGAAAAATATGACGGCAAGGCTGACGTCAGTGCCTTTCTGTTCAAGCGTGGTTTGTTCCTGGTGGTGCTCGAATTCACCCTGGTGAATTTCGCCTGGACGTTCCAGCTGCCACCGACCGTGATCTATCTGCAAGTGATCTGGGCCATCGGCCTGAGCATGATCGCGCTGTCGCTGCTGGTCTGGCTGCCACGCTGGCTGTTGTTGACGTTGAGCCTGACGATCATCGCCGGGCACAACCTGCTCGATGGACTGCATTTCGCAGCGGAGTCGGTACTGCACGTGCCGTGGGCAATTTTGCATGACCGGGGCTGGATCGAGGCGGGCGAGACCTTGCGTCTGCGTACCTCGTATCCGTTGTTGCCGTGGATCGGTGTGATCGGTCTCGGTTACGCGCTGGGGCCTTGGTTCGCTCGCGCCGCCGATGCCGGAGTGCGGCAGCGTCGCTTGTTGGTGGGTGGCATCGCCGGGCTGTTGGGCTTTGCGGTACTGAGGCTGGTCAACGGTTACGGCGAGAAAACCTGGGCTTTCGGTGACAGCGGTGTGCAAACCCTGATGAGCTTTTTCAACATCACCAAGTACCCGCCGTCGCTGTTGTTCATCACGCTGACAGTGAGCGTCGGGCTGCTGCTGTTGCTGGTGTTCGAGCGTGCACAGGATCGACGCTGGATTCGCTGGCTGACCGTGTTCGGTTCGGCGCCGATGTTTTTCTATCTGCTGCACCTCTATGCGCTGAAGGTGCTGTACCTGATCGGTGTGGTGCTGTTCGGGCTTAATCAGGGCACTTATTTCGGTTTCTCGTCGGTGACAGCGGTTTGGCTGGCAGCGATGCTGCTGGCGGTCGCGTTGTTCCCGGCCGTGCGTTGGTTCTCCGCATTGAAGGCCCGGCGCCGTGACATCGCCTGGTTGAAGTATCTGTAGCTAGCCCGTTTTAGCGTCGCGCACGTTGCGGGCAAAGTCGATGAAAGCCTTGAGCGGCGCCGGTACGTGGCGTCGGCTCGGGTAGTACAGGTGCAGGCCGGGATAGTACGGACACCATTCCGCCAACACCTGCACCAGACGCCCGCTCGCCAAGTGCTCGCGGGCCATGTCTTCGAATACATACGCCAATCCCAGGCCCTGCAGCGCCGGGCCGACCATCAGGCTGACATCGCCCAGGGTCAGCGGGCCGTTGACTTCGATTTCCTGAACGATGCCGCCGCGCTCGAATTCCCAGCGATACAGCGCACCGCTGGGAAACCGGTGACGGATGCAGGGCAGGGTGTGCAGATCCTCAGGCTTTTGCGGCGCGGCGTGCCGTTCGAGAAACGCCGGTGAGGCGACCACGATCGAACGCAAGGTCGGTCCGATCGGCAGCGACACCATGTCCGCTTCCAGTCGATTACCGAACCGCACCCCGGCATCAAAACCGGCGGCGACGATATCCAGCAACGCATCGCTTTCGACCACTTCCAGGCGAATGTCCGGATAAGCCTGCAGGAACTCGCTGGCGATCGGCAGCAACACCAGCTCGCACGCCTGGCGCCCGGAGGTGATGCGCAGGTTGCCCGAGGGCTTGTCGCGAAAATGGTTGAGGTCTTCGAGCGCATCTTCAATATCGCGAAACGCCGGTTTCAATCGAGCGTAAAGCCGTTCGCCGGCCTCGGTCAGGGCCACGCTGCGAGTCGTGCGATTGAACAGGCGCACACCAAGGCGATTTTCCAGCGCTCGCAATGAGTGGCTCAACGCCGACGGTGTCAGGCCCAGATCCACAGCTGCACGGCTGAAATTCAGATGCTGGGCGATGCTCAGAAAGATCGACAGATCCGCCGTGGACGGATTTTTCATTGATGAGCGCCTTTCACAAAGTCATGCAAATTTGTTGGGATTATCGCATCAGTAGCACGGCTTTAAAGTCGCATCAACTCATCAAGGAGGCCCGGCAATCTCGCCAGGGTCACTGACAAGAGGAGTTGATATGCGTACCTGGCCGGTTACCGGAGCAATTTGCCGAAGCGATGCTGGCGCTGGTCAACGCACCGAATCCGCAACGGCTGGCGCTGTCCACGGAGTTCAAAGACTGACCCCCTGTTGAATCCATCACAGGCTGTGCTCTGTTGATCGCAGCCTTATTTTCTTTTCATTGGATGAAATCATGACAACCGTCTTCCAACACTCTGGCGTGCGCGACAAGCGGCTGATCCTCGCGGCCATTTGCCTGTCGGCGCTGGTCCTCCCGTTAAGTTTTACCGGTGGTGCGGTGGCGACGCCGGCCATCGGCCGTGACCTGGGCGGCAGCCCGGTGGCGCTGACTTGGATCACCAATGCGTTCATGTTGTCGTTTGGCAGCTTGCTGATGGCGGCCGGGGCACTGGCCGATGTATATGGGCGCAAGCGCCTGTTCACCGGCGGCATGCTGTTGTTCACCGCGGCATCGATTGCCCAGAGCCTGGCGCCTTCGGTGTTCTGGCTGGATGTGTTGCGGGCGATTCAGGGCGTAGCCGGGGCGGCGGCGCTGGCCAGTGGTTCGGCGGCGCTGGCGCAGGAGTTCGAAGGTCACGCACGCACCCGTGCCTACAGCATGCTCGGCACCACGTTTGGCATCGGCCTGGCGTTCGGGCCGTTGGTGGCCGGGGCGCTGATCGAGGCGTTCAACTGGCGTGCGATCTTTGTCTTCACCGCGCTGATCGGTGTGATCGCGATGATCTTCGGCCTGCCGCGCATGCGCGAAACCCGCGACCCTGACGCCACCGGCCTCGACTGGCCGGGCAGCTTGACCTTCAGTTCGATGCTGGCGCTGTTCACGTTCGGAGTTATTCAGGCCCCCGAAAGCGGTTGGGGCAGCCCGTTGGTGGTGGGGCTGTTGGGCGCTTCGGCGTTGCTGATGGCGCTGTTTGTCATCATCGAAATGCGCGTCGAACGCCCGATGCTTGATCTGACGCTGTTCCGTTTTCCGCGTTTCATCGGCGTGCAGATGCTGCCGATCGGCACCTGCTTTTGCTACATCGTGCTGGTGGTGATGCTGCCGCTACGGTTTATCGGCGTAGAAGGCTTGAGTGAAGTCGATGCAGGCCTGTTGTTGCTGGCGCTGTCCGCGCCGATGCTGGTGGTGCCGATGCTCGCGGCTTCGATGACCCGTTTTGTTTCAGCCGGCATCCTGTCGGGCGTGGGTTTTCTGATTGCCGCCGTGGGGCTGCACTGGCTGAGCCTGTACAACGTCGGCGAACCGACATTCGCGCTGGTGGTGCCGATGGTGTTGATCGGGATTGGCGCGGGGCTGCCGTGGGGGTTGATGGACGGATTGTCCGTCAGCGTAGTGCCGAAAGAACGTGCCGGCATGGCGGCCGGGATCTTCAACACGGTGCGGGTGGCGGGTGAGGGGATTGCACTGGCGAGTGTGGCGGCGATTCTGGCCTCGCTGCTGCACACGGATCTACAAGCAGTGGCCGGCGGTGCCGACGCAGCGCTGATTGCCGAGACCGCGCACCGGGTGACTACCGGTGACATGGCTCACGCAATCAACACGATTCCGGGGCTGGCCAACGAACGTCTGGTGCAAGGTTACGCCTCGGCGTTCCAGTGTCTGCTGCACATCCTGACGATCATCACGTTGGTGTCGGCGGCTGTGGTGCTGGGGCTGCTGAGCAAGGACCGCACGGTATCGGAGCCACAACAGGCTGCGGCGTAAATGAAAAAGCCCGGAAGCGCAAAACGCTTCCGGGCTTTGTTCATTGGATCAGCGGCGATCCAGCCACACCGTCTGCGCATTGCAGAACTCGCGCACGCCGAAGTGCGACAGTTCGCGGCCGAAACCGCTTTTCTTCACGCCACCGAAGGTCACGCGCGGGTCACTGGCGGAGTAGCCGTTGATGAACACGCCACCGGTTTCCAGTTCGCTGGTCAGTTGCTGGGCCAGGGCGACGTTGGCGGTGTAGATCGTGGCGGTCAGGCCGAACTCGCTGTCATTGGCCAGGGCCACGGCGTGAGCGCAATCGCGGGCGGTAATGATCGAGGCCACCGGACCAAACAGCTCCTGCTTGAACGAGGTCATGCGGTCGGTGACGTCGGCCAGCACGGTCGGCTCGTAGTAGTTGCCCGACCCCTCGACTTTGCCGCCGCCGAGCAGCAGGGTGGCACCTTCTTCCAAAGTGTCGCGCACTTGTTGATCCAGCTCATCACGCAGATCGAAACGGGCCATCGGGCCGATGTAGTTCTCGGCAGCCAACGGATCGCCCATCTTCAACTGGCGGGTGGCTTCGACGAATTTGCGGGTGAATTCCTCGACCACACCTTCTTCGATGATCAGACGTTTGGCGGCGGCGCAGACCTGGCCGGAGTTCTGGTAACGACCAATCACCGCCGCTTGCACGGCTTCATCGATATCGGCGTCATTGAGCACGATGAACGGATCGGAACCACCCAGTTCCAGCACACATTTCTTCAGCGCAGCACCGGCCTGTGCGCCGATGGCCATGCCGGCGCGGACGCTGCCGGTCAGGGTCACGGCGGCAATGCGCGGGTCGGCGATGGCGGTGGACACGCCTTCCGGGGTGACGTTGATCACTTCAAACACGCCATCGGCAAAACCGGCGCGGGTGAAGGCGTCACGCAACAGGTAGGCGCTGCCCATCACGTTCGGCGCATGCTTGAGCACGTAGGTGTTGCCGGCGATCAGCGCCGGGACTGCACCGCGCAGCACTTGCCAGATCGGGAAGTTCCACGGCATCACGGCGAGGATCGGCCCGAGTGGACGGTATTCGATGCGCGCCTTGCCGCCTTCGACCAGGGTCGATTCGGCTGTGAGCATGGCCGGGCCGTGTTCGGCGTACCACTCGCAGAGCTTGGCGCATTTCTCGATTTCGCCACGGGCCTGGGCGATCGGCTTGCCCATTTCCTGAGTGATCATGGTCGCCATGGCTTCGCTGCTGTCACGCAGGGCACCGGCCAGCGCGGTCAGGGCGCGGGAGCGATCCTGCAGCGGTTTGCGTTTCCATTTGCCGAAACCGAACGCAGCACGAGTCAGTGCGGCATCGAGGGCCTCGGCGGATTCGAAGGCGTAGTGACCGATCTGCTCGCCGGTGGCGGGGTTGATCGAGATGGCGTGGGTCTGGCTGGAAATCTGGCTCATGGCATCGTCCTGCGAGGTCAGTGGATGCGCTCAGAGTAGGGTGGCGTTTTGTTTCTGGAAACTGAATAATAAAGAGCGTTTCTTTCACGATTGGAGAATGACTGTGGATCTGGTGCAACTGGAAATCTTCAAGGCCGTGGCCGAGCACGGCAGCATCAGTGCGGCCGCGGCGCAGATCCATCGCGTGCCGTCGAACCTGACGACGCGCATCAAGCAGTTGGAGGAGGATCTGGGGGTCGACCTGTTCATCCGCGAGAAGAGCCGTTTGCGCCTGTCGCCGGCCGGCTGGAGTTTTCTCGAGTACACGCGGCGGATTCTCGATCTGGTTCAGGAAGCCCGAGCCACGGTGGCCGGCGAGGAACCGCAAGGTGCGTTCCCGTTGGGCTCGCTGGAAAGTACGGCAGCGGTGCGCATTCCCGGTTTGCTGGCGACCTATAACCAGCAGCATCCGAAGGTCGATCTGGACCTGTCGACCGGGCCGTCCGGGACGATGATTGACGGTGTGCTTTCCGGGCGCCTGGCGGCCGCGTTCGTCGATGGCCCGGTCTTGCATCCGGCGCTGGAAGGCATCCCGGCGTTCGAAGAGGAAATGGTCATCATCTCGCCGCTCCACCACGGGCCGATCCAACGCGCTGCGGATGTGAATGGCGAGAATATCTACGCGTTCCGCTCGAACTGCTCCTATCGCCATCACTTCGAAAAATGGTTCAGCACCGACGCTGCGGTGCCTGGCAAGATCTTTGAAATGGAGTCCTATCACGGCATGCTCGCCTGCGTCAGCGCAGGCGCCGGCCTGGCGCTAATGCCGCGCAGCATGCTGCAGAGCATGCCCGGTTGCGCGACGGTGAGTGTCTGGCCGCTGGCGTCGGATTTCCGCTATCTGACGACGTGGCTGGTATGGCGACGGGGTACGGTTTCGCGCAGTCTGAGCATGTTCGTGCGCTTGCTTGAGGAGCGCGGCGTGGTGCGTGCAGAAGAGAATTGACACTTTGTGTCATGGTTGTATCTTAGGCGTCCTGTTTCGCAATATAAAAAACTATACAGCGCAAGCGATTAGCCAGAAGGAATCAGCGATGACCACAGCCCTGAGCGGTAAAGAAGCAGTAGGTGAGCGTTTTGTGCTGGAGACCATGCGCCACGCGCAGCAGTTGACCTGGAAGGCCGTGGACGAGATCGCCAAGGTGATCAAACCCGGCATGCGCGAATCCGAAGCCCATGCGCGGGGCAAGGAAATCCTTGTCGAACTGGGCATGGACCGGATCTGGCACCCGCTGCTGATCCGTTTTGGCGCCAACACGCTGAAGACCTTCAAGGAGCGCTCCGACGGCGATCCGGTCCTGAGTGAAGAGGACATTTTCTTCATCGACATGGGCGTGGTCTGGGAAGGCCATGAAGGCGATGCCGGGGCGACGTTCGTCACTGGCTCCGATCCGCAAATGATCGCTTGCGCGGCGGCCTCCAAAGAACTCTTCGACAAGGTCGAAGCTTTCTGGCGTCAGGGCGTGACGGGTGTCGAGCTATATCGCTATGCCACCGATCAGGCCGAGGCCATGGGCTGGAAGCTGAATCTGGACATCAAAGGGCACCGGGTCAGCGATTTTCCTCACGCGATCCATCGCGGCGGCAATCTGGGTGACTTCGAACAGGCACCCAATGCCGGTGTTTGGATTCTGGAAATCCAGATAGAACATCCTGAGCTTCCGTACGGTGCCTTTTATGAAGACCTGCTTATTTGATTGAACAAGTGTGCCCGATTCAGCGTCTTCATCGTGCCCTCGGTGGCGGGCACGTCAGTAGCGGCGTGAGGCGTTCAAAAACAAATGACCGGCATCAAGGCGTGCCATTCCGTCCATGCAATCGGTAAGCGGGGCGCTGGTTCAAGCGTTCGTAATAAGCGCTCACCGCCGGTAGATACGGATGTTCCAGCGGCGTCTCGAACCAGCGATTGACCGACAGGCCGATAGGGATGTCGGCGAGGGAAAACTGCTCGCCGCTGACATAGGCGCCGGTCTTTTGCAGTTGCCGGTCGAGGATCTCCATGTGCCTTGCCCATTCCCGGCAACCGGCCGCAAGAGCAAGGCTGTCCTGATGCGCGGGTGACTTGCGCACCAGCGACATGAATGCGTACGACCAGGACTTGTTCAACTCCGAAGCCTGCCAGTCGATCCACTGATCCATCCGCGCGCGGGCGCGTGCTTCGCGCGGGTAAAGCTGTTCGCCGTCATAGCGCGACGCCAGATAGCGAATGATCGAGTTCGACTCCCACAGCGTGAAGTCATCGTCCTGAATCACCGGCACCATCGCGCAGGGATTGAGTGCGAGGAACTCCGGCGTCAATGTCGATTGAAAACCTGACCCCCAGTCCTCGCGTTCGAAGGAAAGGTTCAATTCCGCACAGGTCCACAGCACTTTACGCACATTGATCGATGAGGCTTTGCCCAGAATTCGCAGCATTGGATTTCCATCTCCGGTTGTGGTCGGGCGTTAAGAAATAGCACAACGCAATGCAGAAGGCCCGCACATGGCGGGCCTTGTTTGTGCATCGAGTCAATCTCAGAGACTGCCCGCCAGCTTTCCGGTCATCAGCCGCCGACGATAAGCACTGTCACGACTCGCCAGCCAGAAATACAGCGGCGACGTCACCAGCAACCCCACCAGCCAGGAAAGGTCCGCGCCGTTGATGTGTGCCGACACCGGGCCGACGTACAGCGGCGTGTTCATGAACGGAATCTGCACCGCGATGCCGATTGCATACGCCAGCAAGGCCTGCGGGTTGTAGCGGCCGTAGATGCCGCCGTCGACCTGGAAGATCGAGGCGATGTCGTACTTGCCTTTATGGATGGCGTAGAAGTCGATCAGGTTGATCGCCGTCCAAGGCACCAGCACGACCAGCAGCACCAGCACCATGTCGACGAAGTGACCGATGAAGTCCGAAGACGCACCCACGGCAGCGAAGCAGCAGGCGAGCAGCACGATCAGCGAAATCACCGCGCGGCTCTTGGCGGTAGGAATCCAGCGGTAGGCGAAGGTCTGCACCAGGGTGATCAGCGACAGCACCGCGCCGTACAGGTTGAGGGCGTTGTGGCTGATCACGCTGAGCAGGAACAGCACCAACATCAACGGGCCGATCGAGCCGGTGGCGAGTTTCACTGCGTCCATGGTGTCCATGCCCACCGGGGTTGCCAGCACGGCAACCGCACCGAAGATGAACGACAGACTCGAGCCCAGCGCGGAACCGAGGTAAGTGGTCCAGAACGTTGCGGCCACCGGCACATTCGCCGGCAAATAACGCGAGTAGTCCGACACATAGGGCGCAAACGCAATCTGCCACAACGCCGCCAGCGACACCGTCGCAAGCCAGCCCGGGAGGTTGAAACTGCCACGAGTAAGGAAGTCGGCCGTCTGCACGTGAGTCAGGATGTAGCCGAAACCAATCACGATGCCGATCCCCAGCACCCAGGTGCCGATGCGGTTGAGCACGTGGATGAAGCGGTAACCGATGATGCCGATGATCCCCGAGCCCAGCGCTCCGATCACGATGCCGACCGGCACCGGAACGCTGTCGACCACACCATGCAGGGACTTGCCGGCGAGCACTATGTTGGAGGCGAAGAAGCCGATGTACATGACGCCGGCAATCAACACCACCAGCAGTGCGCCGAGGGAGCCGAACTGCGCGCGGCTCTGGATCATCTGCGGAATGCCCATCTGCGGGCCTTGCGCCGAGTGCAGCGCCATCAGCACACCGCCGACCAGATGGCCGACCAGAATGGCGACGATGCCCCACACCAGATTCAGGTGAAACAACTGAACGCCGAGGGCGCCGGTGACGATGGGCAGCGGTGCGATATTGCCGCCGAACCAGAGGGTGAACAGATCCCTGACCTGTCCGTGGCGATCTTCGGGCGGCACGTAGCCGATCGTGTGTTTCTCAATGAGCGGTGCGGAGGTTGTTGCAGAGGTGGCCATGACGAACTCCAAGGCAAGGACGAGTACGTGGACGTACTTCAGTGAGCGCCGGCACGAACGGCGCATTTCTTGTTGGGGTTGATCATGGGCAAGGACAGGGGAGAGATAAATTAGTAGTTTTGTTGCTTCAGGCGTTAAAAAAACGAGGCTCTCCGGTCAGGTGAAAGCGCTCTGTTTCGGGCGTTTCAGCGCCATGAACGACAACGCAGCTGACCTCCATCGGAGCAGCTGTCTGTCGGTTGTGGCGCATCGAGAATCTGCGCCAGTCGCTAGATCAATGTGGGAGCGGGCTTGCCCGCGAAGAGGCCATCAGCTTCAACATAAGCAGAGGCTGATCTGACGTCGTCGTCGGAGCGCCGTCCGGAGCAAGTCCGCTCCCACAGAGTTGGGGGCAGGTATCAAAGGCGAATCGATGCCAGCATCCGTTGCAGCATCACATCGCAAGCCTTGAGCTGATCGCGGCTGACGAACTCGTCCGGCTTGTGGCCCTGGTCCATGCTGCCGGGCCCGCACACCACCGTGGGAATGCCCACCGCATCGAACAACCCGCCTTCAGTGCCGAACGCCACGGTGCCGAAATCGTCCGAGCCGCAGAACGCCGCGATCAATTCGGCAGCCTGACTCCGGGCATCGGTTGCCAGTCCTGGATACGCCGACAGTTCACTGAACCGGATATCGCTCTGCTCGCTGACGGCCCGCATGCGCGGCAGCATTTGCTGTTCGGCGTAGGCCTTGAGTTGCTGCGCGACGACTGCCGGATCCTGCGAGGGCAGGGCGCGTATTTCAAAATCGAAACGGCAGTCGGCGGGGACAATATTCAACGCCTTGCCACCGCTGATCACGCCGGTTTGCACCGTGGAATACGGCGGGTCGAAACGCGGGTCGAGGTGTTCATCCTTGAGCTGCCGTCCGATGCGTCCCAACTCGCCGATCAATTCGGCGGCGCATTCGATGGCATTGACCCCAAGCGGCGCGTAGGCCGAATGGCAGGCATGGCCCTGGACATCGCAGCGCATCGCCAGTTTGCCCTTGTGCCCGAGCACCGGTTTGAGTTCGGTCGGCTCGCCGATGATGCACAGCAACGGTTTGACCGGACGCTGTTCCAGCACCTTGAGCAGCGAGCGTACGCCAAGGCAACCGACCTCCTCGTCATAGGACAAAGCAATGTGCACCGGCATACGCAGCGGTGCTTCGATCAGCGACGGCACCAGCGCGAGCACGCAGGCGATGTAGCCCTTCATGTCCGCCGTGCCGCGACCGTAAAGCTTGCCGTCGCGCTCGCTGAGTTCGAACGGCGGCACGCTCCATGGCTGACCATCGGCAGGCACCACGTCGGTGTGCCCCGACAACACGATGCCCGGCTGATCGGCCGGACCAATCGTGGCGAACAGATTGGCCTTGCTGCGCTCATCGTTGTAGATCAGCTCGCACGGCACATCGAACCGTTCGAGGTAGTCGCGCACGAAGTCGATCAATTGCAGGTTGGACTCGCGGCTGGTGGTGTCGAACCTCACCAGCGTCTTGAGCAACGCGACGCTGTCGCTCATCGATCGTCTCCGGCAACTCCGTAGCCCGGCGCCTTCGCCGGATCCAGTGCGCGGTCGATGTAGTCCTGAAGCTGCGGGCGATAGGCGTCCCAGAGTTTCTGCAACTGACCGATCGGGTCTTCATCGGCCCAGTCCACCCGAAGGTTGACGATGGGCCAGGTCAGTTCACCGACCACGACCACGGCTGCCGAGTGCACCGGACCCGCTTCACCGCCCAAGGCCTGGGCAGCGTGCAAGGCCTTGATCAGGCGATCGGCCAATTGGCCTTCGCCGTCCTCGAATGCACCGACCATGGCTTCGATCACCGAGCGGCCGGCGAGCATGTTGCCGGCCGCCACGCATTGTTCGCCCGACACGGCGTTGTGCACGCCCAGAGTTTGCGCGCCGCTGAAATGCGCTGTCTGGCCGAGGTGATTGATCGCCGTGATCTGCCGGTACTGACTGTAGCCGTTGCGGGTCAGCACCTTGTCCAGCGCCGCCTCGGGCGCCAGGCCTTGCTCCATCAGGGCGAGCACCTCCGGGCCGAGGGAGGGCAGAGTGATGTTCTGGCTCGACACCGCGCCGACACCCGGCAACAACCACGGGCAGCGGGCGCCGACGGCGATGCTGGAGGAGCTGATGGCAATGCCGAACTGACCGGTTTCGGGGCAGCGGGCGGCGATGGAAAATGTCATGTGTGGCCTCCTTTCGCTAAGGTCGAATTACTCGGGAATCACCGCAACCACATCAATCTCCATCAACCACTGCGGCTGACCCAGCGCCGACACCACCAGCCCGGTGGAGATCGGGAACACCCCCTTCAGCCATTTGCCGACTTCCTGATACACCGGTTCGCGGTAGCGCGGATCGATCAGGTAAGTGGTGGTCTTGACGATGTGGCTCAGGTCACTGCCGGCCTCTTCCAGCAGCTGCTTGACGTTGCGCATCGCCTGTTCAGTCTGCGCGCGCGGATCGCCGAGGCCGACCAGCTCACCATCGAAATTGGTGCCGACCTGACCACGGACATACACGGTGTTGCCGGCGCGCACTGCCTGGCACAGGTCGTTGTCCAGGGTCTGGTTCGGGTAGGTGTCCTTGGTGTTGAACATGCGGATGCGGGTGTGGGTTGGCTGACTCATGTGAGGCTCCTGACAAAATCGGAACCGGCGCGACGGGCGCCGGGATTGAAGAAGGAAATCAAGCGTCGACGGTGTCGACAGCGTTGTTGTGCAGCGCGGCTTCGCGTTGTTCGGCATCGCGATAGGCCAGGTATTTGCGCTGGGTGGCGATGTGATCGGCGACGTGTTTGGCGTCGTGCCACACGCCCCAGATGAACGAAGAACCGCGTCGCGACTGCCACGGCAGACCGAGGAAATACACGCCCGGCTCGCTGGACACGCCGCGCTGATGTTGCGGCTTGCCGTTTTCATCGAAAGCGGCGACCTTCAGCCAGGAATAGTCCACGGCAAACCCGGTGGCCCAGATGATCGAGGTGATGCCGGCGGCGGCCAGATCGAGATCGGCCAGCGGGTTTTTCACGCATTCCGGGTCCGGATACGTCTCGCGGGCTTCCGGTTCCAGCGGCAGATCGAGGCCGTTGCGTTCGATGTAGGCGTCGGCGGCATCCAGCAGCGCGAGGTAGTTCTCGTCGCCACGCTTGAGGTTGTCGCGCAGGTCCTGCTTGAAGGTCACCACGCCGTCTCTGAATGATTCAGTGACGCCGACCAGGGTCATGCCGCGATGGGCCAGGCCACGGAAATCGATGGTGCGGCCACCGTGGGCGCCGCTGACGGCGATGGTCACGTGCTCGCGGCCGGGTTTCATCGCGGCCTGATCCCACTCGCCGAGCACGCCGAGCCACCAGCAGAAATCGCGGTTACGGTAGGCGCGAGGAGGGCGGTCATGGGCGCCGACCGAGAGGTAAACCTGCTTGCCCGAACGCTGCAATTCATCGGCGATCTGCACGCCCGACGAACCGGCGCCGACCACCAGCACCGCGCCGGCCGGCAGTTGTTGCGGATTGCGATAGTCAGCCGAGTGAATCTGCAACAGGCGTTCATCCTTGGGCGCAATGGCCGGGATCACCGGGCGCTGGAACGGGCCGGTCGCGGCAACTACTCGGGCGGCTTCGATCACGCCTTCGGAAGTCTCGACGGTGAAGCCCGGACGACCGACATTGCGCACCACGCTCTTCACGTCCACGCCGGTGCGGATCGGCGCATTGAATTTCTTCGCATAGGCCTCGAAGTAGTCGGCGACGCGTTCCTTGTGAGCGAAACCGTCCGGATCGACGTCATCGAATTCCATTCCCGGAAAGCGGTCGTGCCACGCCGGACCGTTGGCCACCAGCGAGTCCCAGCGCCCGGTGCGCCAGCGTTCGGCAACGCGGCTGCGCTCCAGCACCAGGTGCGGCACGCCGAGTTTTCTCAGGTGTTCACTCATGGCCACACCCGCTTGACCGGCGCCGACAACAAGCGTGTCTGTTTTTATTATTTCAGTGGTCATCTCTGATCCCTTCTCACGAGGCCGTTGGATTCAGGCCGCTGTCGACCTGTTCTCTGTGCTTGGGATCAGACTAGGGAGGGGGTGGTTATCGGTAAAATATTATTAAGCTGGCATGTGAAGATAAAAACGTGATGCAGAGTCCTGAAAGCCCCGTAAATACGGGCCCTCGCCATGGCGCTGGAATCCGGGACAACGAAAAAAAAGGGCCGCCGACAGGCTTGTCGGCGGCCCTTTGCAAGGCATGTTCAGCTGACCGCGAACTCAGCGATCGAGAAACGCCAGCAGGTCTTCGTTCAATTGCTGCGCATGGGTGACTGCAAAGCCGTGTGGCGCGCCTGAGTAGACTTTCAGCTCGGCACCCTTGATCTGCGCTGCTGCGCGTTTGCCGGTGGTTTCGAATGGCACGATCTGATCGCCGTCGCCATGAATCACCAACGTCGGCACATCGATTTTCGCCATGTCCGGGCGGAAGTCGGTTTCCGAGAATGCGGTGACGCAATCCACGGTGCCCTTCAGCGAAGCCAGCAGGGCGATGTTCAGGGTTTGCGTCAGCACGCCATCGGAGACTTTCTGGCCCTGGTTGGTGCCGTAGAACGGCGCGTTGAAGTCTGCGATGAACTGCGCACGATCCTTCAACAGACCGGCCTTGATACCGTCGAAGACCGACGTGTCGACGCCTTCGGCAAAGTCCGGCTTCTTGCCGAATAGCGGCGTCACAGCGCCCAGCAACACCAGACCGGCGACCCGCTCACTGCCGTGGCGGGCAATGTAGCGGCTGACATCACCGCCACCCATGGAGAAACCCACCAGGGTCACGTCACGCAGGTCGAGGTGTTCGATCAACTGCGCGATGTCGTCGGCGAAGGTGTCGTAGTCGTAGCCGGTCCATGGCTGCTCGGAACGGCCGAAACCACGACGGTCGAAAGCGATGGTGCGGTAGCCGCGGCTGCTCAGGTACTCCATCTGGTATTCCCACATGTCGGCATCCAGTGGCCAACCGTGGCTGAACAACACGGGCTTGCCGCTGCCCCAGTCCTTGAAATAGATCTCGGTGCCGTCTTGGGTCGTGAACGTGCTCATGGAAACTCCTTGGGTGTGGACCTGCGTGGATGCCGTGATGGCAATGATCACTATCGCGGCAAAGTGCATCGGCCACTTGTACGCAGGTGCTAAGTTCGAGGCGCACAGCGTTATCGGTTTCACGGCGCGGGTTGTAAGATGCAACCGCATCCAACCTGCCGATTTGCTGGAGACACCCGAAATGAAGCGCAAAAGTCTTGCGGGCAATGCCTGCCCGATCGCCCGGACACTGGACCTGATCGGCGACTGGTGGTCGTTGCTGATCATCCGCGACGCGCTGGAAGGCATTTGTCGTTTCGGCGATTTCGAAAAGAGCCTGGATATTGCCAAGAACATGCTGAGTGTCCGGCTCAAGGGCCTGGTGGAGCGCGACATCCTGCGCATGGTGCCGGCGTCCGACGGCAGCGCCTACAAGGAGTACGTGCTGACGGAAAAAGGCCGGGCCCTGCAAACTGTGATCGTCGCGCTGTCGCAGTGGGGCGGGGAACACCTGTACGCGCCTGGCGAGCCGGGGTCGGTGATGGTGGATGCGCAGAAGGGGCAGCCGATCAGGAAGCTTGAGTTGCTGTCAGCCGATGGTCGAGTGCTGGCGCCGGAGGATGTGGCGACGAAACTGGCGGTTGAACACTGAGGTGAGTCAGATCTGTCGGACGATTCTCTCATCGGAGCATTCTTTGGTGCCGAGAGCGGTTTTCCTTGGTTTTTCTGCGAAACATCCTGCAGCTCTGTCGGAGTCGGACGATTTCACCGATGCCGTTCATCGGCAACAATCTCTCGGCGAATCCATAAATTGACGCCAGAATAGTGGCACATTAACATTGCGCCACTATTCTGATATCAATTCCGTCTCGAGGGATCGAACATGTCCTCACCCGCCCTCGTGGCGAGGTTGTGCTTGGCTTTGCTGTGCCTTTCTCCACTTAATGCTGTATCCGCTGCACCCACCCCTGGTGAAACCGATCTCATCCGCGAACGACAGGATCGCTTGCTCGACGAGCAGCGCCGTCGCCTCGAAGAACTCAAGGACCTGCCGGGCAAGGAAGCCAAGCCAGTTCAATCGGCGGCGCCGACCGACACCCGCTGTTTTCCGATCAAGGACATCGAACTCAAAGGCGCCGACAGCCTGTCGGATAGTGACAAAGCTCGCCTGCTCAAGCCTTACATCGGCCAGTGCCTGGGCGTGCCGCAGCTCAACGAGTTGCTGAAAGTCATCACCGACCACTACATCGAGAAGGGGTTGGTGACCAGCCGCGCCTACTTGCCGCAGCAGGATCTGTCCGCCGGGCACCTGAAAGTGCTGGTGGTCGAGGGCAAGCTCGAAAGCCTCAAAGGTGCCGAGAACAGCAAACTTTCCGAGCGTGAGCTGGCGATGGCGTTTCCCGGCAAGGCCGGCGAACTGGTCAACTTGCGCGAGATCGAGCAGATGGTCGATCAGCTCAATCGCCTGCCGTCCAATCAGGCCAAGATGGAGCTCTCGCCGGGCAAGAACGTCGGCGGCAGCGAGGTGCTGGTCAACAACACTGCGCAAAAGCCCTGGCGTGTCGGGTTGT
>NZ_JBSVWF010000066.1:0-30363 GCF_054071635.1 Pseudomonas sp. SDO52101_S400
GCGGTTTACACAAGACCTGTGGGAGCGAGCCTGCTCGCGATAGGGCAGGTACAAGCGCTCAGAGTTTCAGCCTTGCCACACTGATGGATTCACCAGATTCACAGGTTTTGCACCGGCCAACGCCGCCAACAGATTCTCCACCGCACACCGCGCCATCGCCTCGCGCGTCTCATGGGTCGCTGAACCCATGTGCGGCGTCGCCACCACGTTATTCAACTGCAACAGCGGCGAGTCATGATTCAAGGGTTCCCGTTCGAACACATCCAGCCCAGCCGCGCGAATCCGGTTATGGCGCAGGGTATCGATCATTGCTGCCTCATCTACAACTTTGCCCCGTGAGATGTTGATGAAAATGCTCTCCGGACGCATCAGCGCAAACTGCTCGGCGCCAATCAAGCCTTCAGTCTGCGCTGTCAGCGGCAACGTCAGACAGATGAAATCCGCTTGCTGCAACAAATCCTCAAGGCTGCGGTACTGCGCATCGAAACGTTCTTCAACCGCCGGTTTGCGCGACTGACTGTGATAGATCACCGGCATCCCGAATCCGAAATGCCCCCGCTGGGCCAGCGCCTCGCCGATCCGCCCCATGCCGATGATGCCCAGCGTCTTGCCGTGCACATCGGTGCCGAAATGTGCCGGGCCGATGCTGCGATGCCAATGACCGCCGCGCACCATGTTCGCCAGCTCCACCACCCGGCGTGCGGTGGCCAGGATCAGTGCAAAACCTGTGTCGGCGGTGGTTTCGGTGAGCACGTCCGGGGTGTTGGTCAGCAGGATCCGGCGCCGGGTCAGGTAGTCGATGTCGTAGTTGTCGACGCCCACCGAGACACTGGATATCACTTCGAGTCGCGGTGCCAGATCGAGCAGTGCCGCGTCCAGTTTCAGGCTCGCCCCGAGCAAACCGTGGGCAACCGGCAGGGCGTCGCGCAGTTTCATCAGACCCGTGGCGTCGAGGCTGTCGATCAGTGTTACATCGACCTGTTCCTCAAGACGCGCCATCAACGCCGGCGACAGTTTCTTGTACAGCACAACCTGCTTTTTCATCGCAGTCATCTCTCTATCAATTCAGGAATGGGCCGGCAGCGGACGCGCTGCGACACGCTTGGCCGTCACCCGGTCACTGGCGCCGGGCTTGAGGAAAATCGTCAGCACCACCGAGAGCATCAGCGCGCCGCTCATCAACAGATACGAAGCGCCGGGCGATCCGGTGGAGCTGTTCAGGTAACCGACCAGATACGAGCCGCCGAACGAACCGAGCGCACCCATGCTGTTGATCAGCGCCATGGCGCCGCCGGCAACGTTGGACGGCAGGATCTCCGGCACGATGGCGAAGAACGGCCCGTAAGGCGCATACATGCAGGCGCCGGCGATCACCAGCAACGTGTACGACCACCAGAAATGTTCCGCACCCAAGGCGTAGGAGCCGTAGAACGCCACCGAAGCAATCAGCAGTGGCGGCCAGACGAAGCGTTTGCGCTTTTGCAGTTTGTCCGAGCCCCAGGACACCAGCAGCATGCCGATCACCGCTGCCAGATACGGCAACGCCGACAGCCAACCGGCCTCGATCATGTCCATTTGCGCGCCGGCCTTGAGGATCGACGGCAGCCAAAGCACGAAGCCGTAGACGCCAATGCTCCAGCAGAAAAATTGCAGCGCCAGAATGATTACCTTCGGCGAACGGAAGGCTTCGGCGTAGTTCTTCACCGCTTTGATCCCGACCTGTTCGGCGGCCAGAGCGCTTTCCAGATCGTGCTTTTCCTGATCGCTGAGCCACTTGGCCTGAGCCGGACGATCATCGGCCAGCTTCCACCAGATAAACGCCCAGAGCACCGCCGGCAAACCTTCGATGATGAACATCCAGCGCCAGCTGAAATGCTGCACCAGATACCCGGAAACCACCGACATCCAGAGCATGGTCACCGGGTTGCCGAGGATCAGGAAGGTGTTGGCCCGGGAGCGTTCGGCGCGGGTGAACCAGTGACACAGGTACACCAGCATCGCCGGCATCACCGCCGCTTCGACCACGCCGAGCATGAAGCGGATCACGATCAGCCAATAGGCGTTGGAGACCACGCCGGTCAGCGTGGCGAGCCCGCCCCAGAGGATCAGGCTGACGAAAATCAGCTTCTTCACGCTGTGCTTCTGCGCGTAGATCGCACCGGGCACCTGGAAGAAAAAGTAACCGAGGAAGAACAGCGCGCCGAGCAGCGAGGACAGGCCAGGGGTGATCATCAGGTCGGCGGCCATCCCGGAGGCGGCAGCGAACCCGTAATTGGCGCGGTCCAGGTACGCCAGGCTGTAGGTGATGAACACGATCGGCATGATGTACCACCAGCGGCGGGTGGCGAGGGTTGCGGTTTTCATGGTCTTGCTCCTGAGCTTGTTGTTTTTGTCGCAGCAGGTTCAATTAATGGGTTGTTTGCACTGGCCCTATCGCGAGCAGGCTCGCTCCCACACTGGATCGGATTCCAACTCAGAACCCTTGTGGGAGCGAGCCTGCTCGCGATTGACGGCCTCCAGTTCAGCTGAGAGCTCGGATCGGGTCGGCAGTCCTTCCATGTCACCACGGCTCTGCACCGCTCGGCTGCCAATCCAGTTGGCGCGTCTGACGGCCTCGGGAAAACTCTGGTGCTCCAGCAGAGCACTGATCATCCCCACCGCAAATCCATCGCCGGCACCGACTGTGTCCACGACTTGAGCCACTGGCACACCGGCAACAAACCCCTGATCCAGATGTGTGCGGTAGTACGCGCCCTGCGGCCCGAGCTTGATTGCCACGGCTTCGGCACCCTGATCGAGATAGAACGCGGCGATATCCGCCGGATCGTCAAACCCGGTCAGCAGCCGACCTTCGCTCAACCCCGGCAACACCCAGTGGGCGAGGGCAGCGAGGCGGTTGATTTCGCGGATCATCTCCCGTTCGCTGGCCCACAGGCTCGGGCGCAGGTTCGGGTCGAACGACACGCTGCGCCCGGCGTTGCGCATGCGGGTCATCAGCTCATGGGACATTTCCCGGGCCGAGGCGGACAGTGCCGGCGGAATGCCCGTGGCGTGCAGATGCCGGGCGCCGAGCAGCGCCGGGGTGATCGACTTCGATGAAAGGTGACTGGCCGCCGAGCCGCGACGGAAGTACTCGACCGTCGGATCGCTGCCGTCATCGTTGCGCGACTTGAGCTGGAAACCGGTCGGGTGAGCGTTGTCGACTTCGACATGGCTGCAATCCAGCCCCTCGCGGACCAGGGTCTCGACTACAAATCGCCCCAGCGAATCGGCACCGACACGGCTCAGCCATGCGACCTTGAAGCCCAGTCGAGACAGTCCGATGGCGACGTTACTGTCCGCCCCGGCAATCCGCCTGTGGAACTGGTCGACGAATGCCAGATCACCGCTCTGTTCGGCGACAAACATGGCCATGGTTTCACCGAACGACAGAATATCGATCTCAGACATGAGCAGGCTCCAGGCGGGATTGGCCGAGGCGGGCGAGGGCGGCAACGTGTTCGGTAGTCAATTGCACCAGGTCATCGCCCTGCAACGGGTATTCGGCGGCGCGCATGACCCCTTGGGCCATGTGCCGCAGCAGTTGTTCCCACAGATGCAGGTCAGTGGCGGCGGGCGGCACGGCCACCAGTTTGCCGTCGGCGCGGCGGGCCACGGCTTTGCAATGCACATAGCCGACGTGACGGCCCAACAACCGTGCGGCGCTGGTGGCGGACTGGTCTTGCCACTGCCAGTTGCCGATATCGAAGGTCATCTTGATCGGCAGGTTGTGTTGCTCGGCAGCGGCGAAGAAACGCTGGAACGGTTCGATCCGCCCACCGTGCAGGGTCTGGTCATTCTCTACCAGCAGTTGCACAGGGCTTTGCGCAAGGATCTGCGCCAGCGTCAGCAGATCGTTGTTGTCGGTGAAGAATCCAAGGGAAACCTTCAGCCACTTCGAGCCGAACGCTTCGGCGTTTTGCAACGCTGTGATGAGCTCGGGATTGGGCCGCGACTGACCGGCCAGCCACAGCTCGGTGGGCGAGGAATAGATGCTTTGCAGGCCTTCAGCTTGTGTCGCAGCGGCCAATTGTTCGGGGACTTCGTTGGTCAGCAACTCTTCGCGCCATTCGATGCGATGGGCGCCGGCGGCGGCCAGCAATTCGATGAACGAGCCTTGGCCACGACGGCGCACAAGGTCGGCGCCGTAGCTGGACAGGCTGATGGAGACGGCGAGTTTATTCATTGTTATCTACCTCTGAAACCGGTTTCATTTTTGATCAAAAAAAACCATCAAGTTGTGCAGTGCTCTTTCGGGCCTCTTCGCGGGCAAGCCCGCTCCCACATTTGGAATGCGTTCCCCTGTGGGAGCGGGCTTGCTCCGGGCGGTGATCCGACGAAGAGGCCATGTCAGTCACCACAAAATCCACGGGTGGAACCGCGCTCAATGAGCACCGGCGCAAAATCCAGTGTCCGCGCCGCGTCATCATTCCCACGCAACCGCTTGAGCAAACACTCAAATGCCTGCGCCCCAATCTCGGCAGTTGGCTGGGCAAGAGCAGTAATCCCGCTGCCCACCAACGGATACCAATCCAGATCATCCAGCGCGATCAACCCGATATCCTCGAACAACCGGCAGCCGATCTCGCGCAAGGCCAGGGTGCAGGCCAGCGCCGCCACGCCATTGGCGCAGAACAGGGCTTTCGGGCCGTTATCAGCTGTGTTCAAAAAGGTTTGAAGATCGTTAGAAAGTCTCGAGCCGATTTCCAGCACCGCGCCACGCATGTCTCTGCGCTGGCCAATCTGCTGCTGAAAACTGCCGACCCGCTCGATCCGTGAACTGGTGCCGTCATAGGCTTCGGTCACAAGCAGCACATCGCGATAGCCGCGTTGCTGAAGATGTTCGAGCGCCATTTCGACGGCTTGTGGGTTGTTCAGCCCGACCATGTCGCTGTCGAGCCCGTCGACCTTGCGATCCACCAAGACCAGCGGCATTTCCCGCTTCAGCTCATCCAGCTCATCCCGGTGATGGCCCAGGGTGTTCACGATCAGCCCTTCGATGTTGTACGAGCGCAACAGCGCCAGGTGCTGGCGTTCCTGCTCATCATCGCGGTCGGTGTTGCACACCACCAGGCTGTAGCCGTGCCGGCGGCAGGCGGTTTCCACCCCGTGCATCACGGCAATGGAATAAGGGTTGCGGATATCGGCCACCAGCATGCCGATCAGACGGGTGCGGCCACGTTTCAAGCCTCGAGCCATCTGGTTTGGGCGGTAGCCGAGTTCGGCAATCGCCTGCTCGATGCGCTGGGCAATGGCATCGGAGAGCAGGGCACGGTCATCGCCGATAAAGCGCGAGACGCTGGCCTTGGACACGCCAGCGTGTTCGGCGACGTCGAGCATGGTGACGCGGCTGCGCTGGGCGGCGGAGAAATCGTTCACGGTCTGAAACCTTGTTATTGGATTTGTCAGGTCAGATTATCTGTATCTGAAACCGGTTTCAGGAAACACCAGAAGCGATTGGATCGTCAAGTGAATGATCGGAGGAAATTCATCAGTCGCCGACAAATGGCGCTCAATGGGGAATATCTGATATCAGCCGAACAGCCCGGCCGCGATGTTGATCGAAAACCCGAGAATCGCCGTATTGAAAACAAACCCGATCAACGATTGCGCCAGCACGATCTTGCGTATCTCCCGCGTGGCCACGCCGACATCCGCCGTCTGCACGGCGACGCCAATGGTGAACGAGAAATACAGAAAGTCCCAATAGTTGGGCGTTGTCAGGCCTTCGGAAAAGCGCAGCGCCGGCTCCTTGCCGTCCCAGGTGTAAAACAGCCGGGCGTAGTGCACGCTGAAGATCACCCCGATCAGCAGCCACGAACCGATCACGGTCAGCGCGGTGAAGCCGTAGTGCAGGAGTTTGCGGGTGGTTTCCAGATCCTTGCTGCCGGCCAGTTCGAAGGTGATGGTGGCGAGGCTGGCCAGGGCCGCGATGCACACGACGAACAGCACCAGTCCGGCGTTCTCATCCTCGACTTCGGCAATGCGTTTGACGTCCGGCGCTTTTGCCCGGGCTGTCAGCCAGAACATCAGGATCAGATAGGTCCAGACCCCGGCGTTCCAGCCGATGAGGATTTTGCTGATGACGGATTCCGCCGGGGCCAGGAGGCCGGCGGCAAGGCCGAGCAACGCGGCGGCAGATAGGCGAGGGTGGGTGCGGGCGAGGAAGCGCATGGGGACTCGATGGGCCAGGGTGGTTCAGACACCTTAGCCCAGCGCGGCGACCTCTGGCCACCGCGCCGGGAGCGCTCGATCAATCAGGCTTGGTGAACCGGCGCACAAGCTTGATCACGACAACGAAGAACACCGGCACGAAAATCACCGCCAATGTCGCTGTGATCATCCCGCCAATCACCCCGGTGCCAATCGCTTGCTGGCTCGCCGAGCTGGCGCCCGTAGCAATCGCCAGCGGCACCACGCCCAGAATGAATGCCAGCGAAGTCATGACAATCGGCCGCAACCGCAGACGCGCCGCTTGCAGCGTAGCGTCAATCAGGTCATGACCTTCGTCATACAGGCTCTTGGCAAACTCGATGATCAGGATCGCGTTCTTCGCCGACAGACCGATGATAGTAATCAGCCCGACCTTGAAGAACACATCGTTGGGCATCCCGCGCAGAGTCACCGCCAGCACCGCACCGAGCACGCCGAGCGGCACCACCAGCAAAACGGAAGTCGGAATCGACCAGCTCTCGTACAACGCCGCCAGACACAGGAACACGATCAGCAGCGACAGGCCGAGCAGGATCGGCGCCTGGCTGCCGGACAAACGTTCCTGCAGCGACAGACCGGTCCATTCCTGACCCAGACCTTTCGGCCCCTGAGCCACCAGACGTTCGATTTCCGCCATGGCTTCGCCGGTGCTGTGGCCGGGTTTCGGTTCGCCGGAAATCGAGATCGCCGGGTAGCCGTTGTAGCGGGTCAGTTGCGCCGGGCCCTGCGTCCAGGTGGCTCGGACGAACGCCGACAGCGGCACCATTTTCCCGGCGTCGTTGCGCACGTGCATCTTCAGCAAGTCATCGACCTGACTGCGACGGTCGCCTTCGGCCTGCACGACAACGCGCTGCATCCGCCCCTGATTGGGGAAGTCGTTGACGTACGAGGAGCCGATGGCAGTGGACAGTACGTTACCGACGTCGGCGAATGAAACCCCCAGGGCGTTGGCCTGTTTACGGTCCACTTCCAGCTGCACTTGCGGTGCTTCGGCCAGGGCACTTTCACGCACGTTCATCAGGATCGGGCTTTTCTCGGCGGCGGCCAGCAGTTGGGTGCGCGCCTCCATCAAGGTCGCATGACCGAGGCCGCCGCGATCCTGCAGGCGGAATTCAAAGCCGCTGGATGTTCCCAGACCATCAACCGGAGGCGGCAGCACTGCGAATGCCACGGCGTCCTTGATCTGGCTCAGGGCGATGTTGGCGCGGTCGGCAATCGAGCTTGCCGAGTCGTCACTGCCGCGATGCGACCAGTCCTTGAGCGTGGTAAACGCCAGCGCGGCGTTCTGCCCGCTGCCAGAGAAACTGAAACCGAGAATCACGGTGCTGTCGCCCACGCCCGGTTCGCCGGCGTTGTGCGCTTCGATCTGCTCGACTACCTGCACGGTGCGGTTCTTGCTCGCACCGGGCGGCAGTTGGATGTCGGTGATGGTGTACCCCTGATCCTCGACCGGCAGGAACGAGGAGGGCAGGCGCGCGAAGCACAGGCCCAGACCGACCAGCAGCACAACGTAGATCAACAGGTAGCGCCCGGTGCGCTTCAACGCGTAACCGACCCAGCCCTGATAACGATCGGTCAGTTGCTCGAAACGGCGGTTGAACCAGCCGAAGAACCCGGTTTTCTCGTGGTGTTCGCCCTTGGCAATCGGCTTGAGCAAGGTTGCGCAAAGCGCCGGGGTCAAGGTCAGGGCGAGGAACGCCGAGAACAGGATCGAGGTCGCCATCGACAGCGAGAACTGCCGGTAAATCACGCCCACCGAACCCTGCATGAACGCCATCGGAATGAACACCGCCACCAGCACCAGCGTGATGCCGATGATTGCGCCGGTAATCTGCTGCATCGCCTTGCGCGTTGCTTCTTTCGGCGACAGGCCTTCGGTGGCCATGATTCGTTCGACGTTCTCCACCACCACAATGGCGTCGTCCACCAGAATGCCGATGGCCAGCACCATGCCGAACATGGTCAGCACGTTGATCGAGAAACCCAGCGCCAGCATCGTCGCGAAGGTGCCCATCAGCGCCACCGGAACCACCAGCGTCGGGATCAGCGTGTAGCGAATGTTCTGCAGGAACAGGAACATCACCGCGAACACCAGCAGCATCGCTTCGCCGAGGGTGTAGACCACTTTGGTGATCGAGACCTTCACGAACGGCGAAGTATCGTAGGGAATCTTGTACTCCACACCCGCCGGGAAGTAGCGCGACAGTTCATCCATCTTCGCCCGGATCAGCGTGGCGGTGCTGAGCGCGTTGGCGCCCGGTGCCAGTTGCACGCCGACGGCGGTGGAAGGCTTGCCGTTCAGACGGGTGCCGAACTGGTATTCCTGGCTGCCGATTTCGACCCGTGCCACATCCTTGATGCGCACGGTGGAACCGTCCGGGTTGGCCTTGAGCACGATGTCGGCGAACTCTTCCGGCGTCGACAGCTGCCCCTTGACCAGAATCGTCGCAGTGATTTCCTGAGTGCTCGGATTTGGCAAATCACCGATGCTGCCCGCCGAGACCTGTGCGTTCTGCGCAACGATGGCGGCGTTGACGTCAGCCGGCGTCAGGTTGAAACCAATCAGCTTCTGCGGATCGACCCAGATCCGCATCGCCCGCTCGGCACCATACAACTGGGCCTTGCCGACGCCGTCGATGCGCTTGATCTCGTTCATCACGTTGCGCGCCAGGTAATCGCTGAGCGCTACGTCGTCGAGCTTGCCGTCGCTGGAAGTCAGGGTTATCAGCAGCAGGAAACCGGCGGAGACTTTCTCCACCTGCAAACCTTGCTGGTTCACCGCTTGCGGCAGACGCGACTCAACCACCTTGAGGCGGTTCTGCACATCGACCTGCGCCAGTTCCGGGTTGGTGCCTGGCTGGAACGTCGCCTTGATCGTGGCGCTGCCGAGGCTGCTTTGCGATTCGAAATACAGCAGATGATCGGCGCCGTTGAGCTCTTCCTCGATCAGGCTGACCACGCTCTCGTCAACGGTCTGCGCCGAGGCGCCGGGGTACACGGCATAGATTTCGATCTGCGGCGGCGCAACGTCGGGGTATTGCGCCACCGGCAATTGCGGGATGGCCAGCGCACCGGCCAACAGGATGAACAACGCGACGACCCAGGCGAACACCGGGCGGTCGATAAAGAACTGCGGCATAGAAGAGCGTCCTGCTTACTGACCAGAGGTCTGGGCAAGTGGAAGAGGGGTGTCGTCGATCTGCACCACTTCGCCCGGACGGGCGTGTTGCAGGCCTTCGATGACAATGCGATCGCCGGGCTTGAGGCCACCGGTGACGATCCAGCGGTCGTTCTGCACGGCGCCGAGCTGCACTGGTTGCTGGGCGACGCGCATCTGATCGTCGACGGTCAGCACCTGGGCGATGCCGGCGCTGTCACGTTGCACTGCGCGCTGGGGAACGGTGAGGCCGTGTTGAATCACGCCTTGTTCCAGACGTACGCGAACATAACTGCCGGGCAGCAGATCGAGGTCCGGGTTGGGGAATTCGCTGCGCAGGATGATCTGCCCGGTGCCCGGATCGACCGTGATGTCGCTGAACAGCAACTTGCCCGGCAGAGGATAGAGGCTGCCGTCGTCCTGGATCAGCGTGGCCTTGACCTGATCCTGACCGACCTGCTGCAACTGGCCGGAACGGAAGGCCCGGCGCAACTCATTCAACTCACGGGTCGACTGGGTGAGGTCGGCGTGGATCGGGTTCAGTTGCTGGATCAGTGCCATGGGCGTGGTTTCGTTCTGGCCGACCAGCGCGCCTTCGGTCACCAGGGCACGACCGACGCGCCCGGAAATCGGTGCGGTGACGGTGGCGTAACCGAGATTCAGTTTGGCGCGCTCGACGGCAGCCTTGTTGGCGGCGACGTCGGCGGCGGTCTGCCGGGCGTTGGCGCGGGCGTTGTCGTAGTCTTGAGCGCTGATGGCCTTGTCGTCGATCAACTGGGCGTAGCGTTGTTCCTGCAGTTTTGCCTGGAACGCGTTGGCTTCGGCCTTGCGCAGGGCCGCTTCGGCGCTGTCCAGGTCAGCCTTGAATGGCGCCGGATCGATGCGAAACAGCACGTCGCCCTTTTTCACGTCGCTGCCTTCGCGATAGGTGCGTTGCAGCACGACGCCGGCCACTCGGGCGCGGACTTCGGCAATACGCGGCGCGGCAATGCGCCCGCTCAGTTCGCTGCTGATCGACAGGGGGCGTGCTTCAAGGGTTTCAACCCGCACGGTGGCCGGTGGCGCCTCTTCCTCAGTGCTCGAGGATTTACCACAGGCACTCAGCGTCAACGCCAATGCGATCAGGCCGAGCCCGGCCAGCAGATTCTTCGACATGTACAACCCCCAATATTGATGTGCGCATCCTACGGCCCGGCACCGAAGGTAGCGGTGAAGCTTTGTAGGTGCTGTGTGAAATTGTGTAAGGGTTTTGCTCAGGGACGAGTGAGGGCGTATATCCTTTACGCCTTGATATTTATTGCGACAGATAAAGCATCGCGAGCAGGCTCGCTCCCACATCTGGAATACAGTCCCTTGTGTGAGCGAGCCTGCTCGCGATAGCGGATGATGAGTCGCCACAGCACTTTCTGGATCATCAATGCCCAACATCCTCTTGGTCGAAGACGACACCGCCCTCGCCGAACTGATTTCCAGCTACCTGGAACGCAACGGCTATTCCGTCAGCGTGATCGGTCGTGGCGACCATGTGCGCGAACGGGCGCGGCTCAATCCGCCGGATCTGGTGATTCTCGACCTGATGCTGCCGGGCCTCGACGGTTTGCAGGTGTGTCGCCTGTTGCGCGCCGACTCGGCAACGCTGCCGATCCTGATGCTCACCGCCCGCGATGACAGCCACGACCAAGTGCTGGGCCTGGAAATGGGCGCCGACGATTACGTGACCAAACCCTGCGAGCCACGAGTCCTGCTGGCGCGAGTGCGCACGTTGTTGCGCCGCAGCAGCCTTGGCGAGCCGATGACCGCCAACGATCGCATCCTGATGGGCAATCTGTGCATCGACCTGTCGGAGCGCACCGTGACCTGGCGCGAGCAACCGGTGGAGCTGTCCAGCGGCGAATACAACCTGCTGGTGGTGCTGGCCCGTCACGCCGGTGAAGTGCTGAGCCGCGACCAGATCCTGCAGCGCTTGCGCGGTATAGAGTTCAACGGCACCGATCGCTCGGTGGACGTGGCGATTTCCAAGCTGCGGCGCAAGTTCGATGACCATGCGGGTGAAGCGCGCAAGATCAAGACGGTGTGGGGCAAGGGTTACCTGTTCAGCCGTTCCGAGTGGGAATGCTGAGTCGATGTTCAGAATCCTGTTTCGCCTTTATCTGGTGACGATCGTTTCCTACAGCGCGGCGATCTATCTGGTGCCGGATCTGGTGGTGATGGCGTTCAGGGAGCGGTTCGTCACCTACAACCTCGACTATTCCCGTGGCCTGCAATCGCTGATCACCAAGCAGTTTCGCGCGGTGCCACAAGATCAGTGGCCGGCGGTCGCCGCGTCGATGGACAAGGATTTCCAGCCGCTGCACATCGTCCTCGCCCGCATCGATAACGCCGACTTCACCCCGATCGAGCAAGAACGCCTGCGTCGTGGCGAAAACGTGGTGCGCATCGGCGACTGGGGCTGGCGCACGCTGGCGGTGACGCCGCTGAACGATCAGGTGGCCGTGCAAATGGTGGTGCCGCCGGACCCGATGGACGTGAACTTGCTGTACTGGAGCATCAACGTCCTGATCGGCGCGAGTTTGCTGGCGTGCCTGTTGCTGTGGCTGCGGCCGCACTGGCGTGATCTTGAACGCCTGAAGGGCACTGCCGAACGTTTCGGTAAAGGCCATTTGAGCGAACGTACGCAAATCGGCTCGAGTTCGAACATCGGTAGCCTGGCCACGGTGTTCGACACCATGGCCGGCGACATCGAAAACCTGCTCAACCAGCAGCGTGACTTGCTCAACGCGGTGTCCCATGAACTGCGTACGCCGCTGACCCGTCTGGACTTCGGCCTGGCGCTGGCGTTGTCCGATGATTTGCCGCAAACCAGTCGTGAACGCCTGCAAGGTCTGGTCGCGCACATTCGTGAACTCGATGAATTGGTGCTGGAGTTGCTGTCCTACAGCCGCCTGCAAAACCCGGCGCGTCTGCCGGAACAGGTCGAGGTGGCGCTGGACGAGTTCATCGACAGTATTCTGGGCAGCGTCGACGAGGAGCTGGAGTCCCCGGAAATCGTCATCGACGTGCTGCTGCACAATCAACTGGAACGCTTCTCCCTCGACCCGCGCCTGACCGCCCGCGCGATTCAAAACCTGTTGCGCAACGCCATGCGTTACTGCGAAAAACGCATTCAGATCGGTGTGCAGGTCTGCCCGAAAGGCTGTGAGATCTGGGTGGACGATGATGGGATCGGTATTCCGGAAGATGAGCGGGAGCGGATTTTCGAACCGTTCTATCGACTGGACCGCAGCCGGGATCGAGCCACTGGCGGATTTGGCCTGGGGCTGGCGATCAGCCGTCGGGCACTGGAAGCGCAGGGCGGGACGTTGACGGTGGAAAGCTCGCCGTTGGGTGGGGCGCGGTTCAGGCTTTGGTTGCCGACCCCGGTTTGATTCGATCGCTCCCGTGCATGACACGGGAGCGATCAGTGATCAGAGCAACTCAGTGGACTGAATCAACCCGACCCCGGACACTTGCATCCGCTCGATCGCCGACGCCAGCGATCCATTCAAATCGATCGCCCGACACCCATCCAGCACGACAAACGTATTGAACCCCGCCGCCCGCGCATCCAGCGCGGAAAACATCACGCAGAAATCCAGCGCCAGCCCGACCAGGTACACCGTGTCGATGCCGCGCTCCTTTAGATAACCCGCCAGACCTGTGGTCGTGACGCGGTCCGCTTCCAGAAACGCCGAATAGCTGTCGATGTCCGGGTTGCAGCCCTTGCGGATGATCAGTTGTGCATGGGGCAGGTTCAATTCCGGGTGGAGTTCGGCACCCCGGGTAGCTTGCACGCAATGGTCCGGCCAGAGGGTCTGTTCGCCGTAGGGTAATTGAATCACGTCGTAGGGCTTGTGGCCGGGATGACTGGAGGCGAACGACGCATGGCCTGCAGGGTGCCAGTCCTGTGCGATCACGACCTGTTTGAACTGGCAGGCGAGATCGTTGATCAACGGCACTATCCGATCTCCCTCGGGCACCGGCAGTTGGCCGCCGGGAATGAAGTCGTTCTGTACATCAATGACCAGCAATGCACTACGAGGCGTGTTCGACATCGGTAATCCTTACTTGAAAAGCCATTGGTCCAGCATAGTACAGCGTGCTTCGTACGCTTGATCGGGCGCGCGCAATTCACAGCAATTCTTGATCATTTTCTTCGAGAAAACACCTGTCAGATATGACAGTTGTGGCCATCGCCGCAGAGGTATCTGATGTCGGCAACGCGATCCTGCATTGATCAATCCCTTTCGATCTGCTGGCAAAGGACTGAAGACGATGGCCGTCCCTACACTCGTTCAACCTCATATTCCCGGTATGAAACAACCGGTGTTCACAACGCCACCGGCCGATGCAGGTTTGCCGTTGGCGCTGACTCATCTCTATCCAGAGGGGGTCAAGGTTTTCATCGTCCCACCAGCGGGTATGGTTGTGGATGACAGGCTTGTCTTGCGACTTGACGGTGTTGTAGTGGCAACCAAACCGATTGCCATTGGGGAGGAGGACCAGCGCGCGGTCCTGTATGTACAGGCAAAGCTTTGGAAGGATGGGCCTAACACGCTGGACTACGGCCTGGAACGAGGCGGCGTCGAGATTGAAACTTCATACCCGTTGCAGGTCTGGTTCCACCGTAACCGTCCGGGGCTGGTGGATCGTTTTCCCGAGGAGGAGGGGCATTCGGAGCTGCAGCTGAGCGTCAAGCAAGTGGTCCTCGATGAAGGCGTCAATCCCGAACGGGCACGGGAAGGCGTTGCTGCCACGCTTTTCTATCCGCTGATGAGGGCTTTCGACAACGTACAACTTGATTGCAACGGCGTGATCCTGACGCGGCTTGTGACCCAGGCCGACGTCGATAGCGGAGAGCCTTTGGTAATCTTGATCGATGAAGCGACCTTTATCAAAGCGGGCGACGCGGCGGATTTTTCGTTGAAGTTCACGGTGTGGGATTGTGTTGGCAATGGTCCGGACACCAACAATCCGTACTCGGTCGCATTATCTTTGTACGTCAATCTTTTGGGGATATGGAACGACTCGCCGATTGTCAGTGAAGACCCGGCCGACGACGAAGATGACCCCGATACGATCGACCTCAAAAAGCTTGCCGGCAGGTCCGCGACTGCGCAGGTGTACGTGTCAGGCACAGGCAACTGGATGAAAGGTGACGACATTCGTCTGGACTGCCGCTTTCAGGATGCGACCGGTGACGTGCAGTCATTGACGTTGATCAAGACCGTCACGATCAAGCCGTTCATGTACGCGTTCTCCATACCGAACGAGTCTCTGGTTGCTGCTTCGGGCGGCAAGGCGACATTTCGATACACCCGGGTAAGTGATGGTGTACCGCTGGATCGTTCCGAGACGTTGACCGTCCGCATCATTGGCGCCGCCACCAGTGAACTGCTACCTCCAACCCTCGTCGGGACCGGCTACAAGATTCATCCATTGGACTTTTCCAACGGTGTGACCGCTCGTGTCGAGTTCCTTGATGCCCAGGACGGCGATCAGGCTCGCCTGGTGGTCAACGGGGCTCCTGGGCTTGGTTCACCGGTGTTCAAGGCGGTCAACTTCAACAACAATCACCGTGCCAATTTTGTACTCAAGCCTGAAGTGCTTGCGGCCAATCACGGCGGAACGATGACACTGGGTTGGGAGTTGCTGCGGGCAGGAGGCTCGCAGCCATCGGGCGAGCGGGAGGTCACCGTCCACAGGATCGAAGACGCCGATTGGCGCTTGCCAACCCCGGGGTTGCCACAGGCTCTGGGTGATGAAATGCTCGATCTGGGTGCATTCAGCGGGCACGCTCAGGCAACCTGCAAATCGTGGCCGGCGATTGCTGTGGGGCAGCTACGCTGGTTTCGTCTATGCGGTGTCGGACACGATGACAAGGACTATGAGATCACGATCGCCGTGGGCGCTCCGGTCACGGCGCCGGAAACAACGGCCGGTCTGGACAATGCGCTGATGCGTGATCTGCTGCTGAAATTCAAGCCGGAAACCACGGTGGTCCTGGAGCTGAAGGTGGCTTTTGACGGTAAAAACGACGAGCGCTCCGCCGTGGTTTTCAAATCCCGCGAGTATCAGGTCCTGAACCTGCCGACCGATGTATTGGAGGACTTTGAGCTGGCGCGCGCGCAAGTGGTGTCGAAGGGGGGCGTCATGGAAACCGCCAACCTGCGAATCAGTTTTGTGTCGGGCAGTGGCGAGTGCGCGATCATGCCACGATCCGATATCGGCCAATCGTTCTCCAGGCGGGTTGAAGGACAGGTGTTGAGTATCGGTCGCGACAGTAATCCTCCGGAGTCGGTGATCCTCGAGCTGGAGTTGAAAAAAGCCTGTTCCCGCGTCAGTTTCTGGCATTTAAGCGTCAACTATAACGACAGTTTCGTGGAGTATCTGTCTGCGGACAGAACCCTGCTTGCGAGCAAGTTTCTCGGCACGTCCTACAGCACGCCACAAAGCCTGCTGCATGAGGCAGATGGGATAAAAATCATCCGGCTTGTCTGTCCGAAACCAGACTGGTTCTCCCTCGACACGATCAAAGTTAAATATTGATCAGGGTTCGGGCGAGACCGTGAAGCTCGGATGTCGGGTTGTATCCGATCAACATCCATGCATGTTCGCGAACGGTCCAGTACACCACATTCATGTTGTGTCGACGTTCCTGCTCCACGGGAAGACTGCCACTGTTCGAGCGCGTCACGCACAGCGCCAGCGGGCCGTATCTGGCGTCCTGATAAACGATCTGCGCAATGGGTACGCCGTCGTATTCGAGTATTTGCGCACGCTTGAACACGGCGCCGGGCAATTTCAGTTTCGCTGGCGAAAGGCTCAGGCCCAGTCGCGCATCGACGGATCGCAATTGCGCCAACTGCGAGGCCTCGTCGGTGGGCATGTGTTCGAGGGTCTGCGGCACATACAGCGCCATGTAATCGCCCACCCGTGCGCGCCAGTTGTGCGCTTGCTGCGTTTGCCAGGTCAGGAACAACCGGTCTGCCGCCACTCCGGCGAGCGCCGCGCCGGCAGCGGCTGCACCGAGGAACCAGCGTCGGCTGAAACCGGGCTTCTGCGGTGATGGCGCGGCATCGAGCCGGGCCTGCAAGCGATCGAGCGGTGCCTGTTGCGCCAGTTCGTCGTAGGCAGCCTTGAACGGCAGGTTGCTGCGGCTCAGCCATTGCACCCGCAAACTCAGTAGCGGATCTTCGGCGATGAGGCTATCGAGCTGGCTGCGTTGTTCGCGGTCCAGTTCATCGTCCAGATACGCCACCAGTTGCTCGTCGGAAGGCGTATTCATTGCCGGTCTCCTGCGGGGGTGTTAGGTACCGCTTGCAGCGGTGGGTATTCGGCCAGTTTCAGGCGCGCGGTAGCAAGGCGACTCATGACGGTGCCGATCGGCACTTGCAGGATCTCGGCGACTTCGCGGTAGGACAGGCCTTCGACGTAGGCCAGGTACACCGTTTCGCGCTGGGTTTCCGGCAGCGCATCGACGCGGCGGATCACCTGCGCCGCCATGACGTGGGTCTGCGCGGCGTATTCGCCGTCGAACGTCAGCTGGCTATCGGCGTCCACCACGCCCTGGCCCTGGCGCACCCGGCGGGCGCGCACTTCATTGAGCCAGATCGAATGCAGAATGCTCAGCAACCAGCGGTCCATGCGCGTGCCGGCCACGTACTGGCCCGAGCGTTCAAGCGCCCGCACGCAAGTGGCTTGCACCAGATCCTCGGCCACGTGCCGGTTGCGCGACAGCAGCAAGCCATAGCGCCACAGGCGCGCCAGGTGTTGTCCGAGTTCGGCTCTGAAGGCCTGATCGCTGAAAATGTTCGCCTCCGCGTGTCGTGTCAGGTTTTCGATGAATCGTTGATGGCTTCGGCCAGGTCCCGGTATTCCTCGCAGGTCGTGCCGCAGATCTTCTGGATGTGCTGCAACTGCTCCTGCGCCAGATCGACGCGACCCTTGATGACATAAGCCTCGCCCAAGTATTCGCGGACTTGCGCGTATTGTGGATCAAGCTTCACCGATTGCAGGTAATAACCGATGCCTTCGTCGGTGCGCCCCAGCTTGCGCGTGGCGTAACCGCGATAGTTGAGGGCCTTGGCGGTGTTCGGCTGTTTCAGGGTGTCGAGCAAGGCGAGGGCTTCTTCATATCGACCGTCCTTGGCCAGGCGATAGGCGTAGTCGGTACGGTCGGCGTCCGGTACGAGGCTGCTGGTCTGCCTGACGCATTTCTGCGTCTTGCTGTCGAGCACCTGGCCTTTCGGGCAGTTGGGTTTCTGCACCGGCTCGTCTTCATCGCCGTGGGCCAGGGCCAAAGGGCTGGACAACATCGCGGCCATCAGCAACGGGGCGGCGAACATAACGGAACGGATAGTCATGGGCAAGGCTCCATAGTGGGTCATGTTTGATGTTGAACACTGCAAGGTGAAGTTTTATTCATTGCTTTGTCAGGTGCCATTCAAGGAAAGCGCAAACCCGAGCGCTATGCTCCTGACGTCTGTCGTCGATCCGCCGTCCACATTGGGAGTCGCGCCATGAAAGATCAGGTTCACCACTCGGCTGCCGCCAGTTACAAGACTGCCGCCGAAACCTACATCAAAGGCCGGCCGGACTATCCGCCGGCCGTCACCGAATGGCTGACGACGACACTGGACCTGAATGGCCACAAGACTGTTATCGACCTCGGCGCCGGTACCGGCAAGTTCACCGGACGGCTGGTGGCGACGGGGGCCCAGGTGATTGCCGTGGAGCCGGTGGCGCAGATGCTGGAAAAACTGTCCGCCAATTGGCCCGATGTGTTGGCCGTGAGTGCCATGGCAACGGATCTGCCATTGCCCGATGCCTCGGTGGATGCCGTGGTCTGCGCCCAGGCCTTTCACTGGTTTGCCAGCACCGAGGCGCTGGACGAAATCGCCCGGGTGCTCAAGCCCGGCGGCAAGCTCGGGCTGATCTGGAACCTGCGCGATACCAGGGTCGGCTGGGTGCCCAAGCTCGATGCGATCGTCAACGCTCTGGAAGGTGACACCCCGCGTTACTACACCGGCGCCTGGCGCAAGGTGTTCCCGCATCCGGCGTTCGGGCCGTTGCAGACACAGCACTTTCACCATGGTCATACCGGTTCGCCGGAGGATGTGATTTTCAATCGGGTACGTTCCACCAGCTTCATCGCGGCGCTGCCGGATGCAGAGCGGGCCCGGATCGATGAGCAGCTTCGGGCGTTGATCGCCTCGGATCCCGAGCTGCGGGGCAGGGATGTGATGACCGTGCCTTACGAGACCGCAGCGTTCGTGGCGGTGAAGGGCGGCTAGAGTCCTGCATTTGGCCGAACCGCCGTTCTGAGGCCTTGATATAGTTCAGGCCTCATTTTCAGACCGGTAAAGGATTTCTGCCATGACTCAATACACCGCCTTCAGCGTCGAACTGGCCGACAACATCGCCCATGTGCAGATCAACCGTCCGGAAAAGATCAACTCGATGAACGCCGCGTTCTGGAGCGAAATCGTTGAGGTGTTCCAGTGGATCGACGACACCGACGAAGTGCGGGTGGTGGTGCTCAGTGGTGCCGGCAAACACTTTTCCTCGGGCATCGACCTGATGATGCTGGCCGGCGTGGCCAATGAGCTGGGTAAAGACGTCGGCCGCAACGCGCGCCTGCTGCGCAAGAAGATTCTGACCCTGCAAGCCTCGTTCAATGCCGTCGACAATTGCCGCAAACCGGTGCTCGCCGCGATTCAGGGTTATTGCCTGGGCGGCGCCATCGACCTGATTGCGGCCTGCGACATGCGCTATGCCGCTGAAGATGCGCAATTCTCTATTAAAGAAATCGATATCGGCATGGCGGCTGATGTAGGCACTTTGCAACGGTTGCCACGGATCATCGGTGACGGCATGCTGCGTGAGCTGGCTTATACCGGTCGTACCTTTGGCGCCGAAGAGGCCCGAAGCATCGGGCTGGTCAATCGCGTCTACAGCGACAAGGACAGCCTGATTGAAGGCGTGATGGACATTGCCCGGGACATCGCCGGCAAGTCGCCGATCGCGGTCACCGGCACCAAGGAAATGATCAGCTACATGCGTGACCATCGCATTGACGATGGTCTGGAGTACGTTGCCACCTGGAACGCCGCCATGTTGCAATCCACCGACTTGCGCGTGGCCATGGCCGCCCATATGAGCAAACAGAAACCCGAATTTCTGGACTGAGAAACCATGACATCTCGCTGGACCACCGCAGTACTGGACACCGATCAACCCGGCGGCTGGGCCGTCGCGCGCAGCCCCGAGGGTTTTCTGTTCGATGACAACGGCGCGCTGTTCCCCCGGGAATGGCTCAAGCGCCAGGACTTGTCGATCCTCGCCGAGCACGGCATCGGTCACCTTGATGGTGAACCGGTGTATCTGCTGGAACTGCGCAGCACCAGCGAGGTGCCGGGCTGCAACTGGAAAGGCTTGCGCGCGTTCATGCTCGACGGCGATCACACGATCTACAAAGTGCTGGGCTACGCGGCGCAGATCGGCACCTGGGCTCGGGAACACCGTTTCTGCGGCAACTGCGGCCAGGCCATGACCCAGGTGCCACGGGAGCGGGCGATGTATTGCCAGCCGTGCGACTTGCGCAGTTATCCGCGCATTTCGCCGAGCATGATCGTACTGGTGACCCGTGGCGATGAAGTCCTGTTGGCGCGCTCACCGCGTTTCGTCACCGGGGTCTACAGCACGCTGGCGGGGTTTGCGGAGCCTGGGGAGTCGGCCGAGGATTGCCTGATCCGCGAGGTGCGCGAAGAAGTCAGCATCGAAGTGAAGAACATCCAGTACATGGGCAGCCAGTGCTGGCCGTTCCCGCACTCGATGATGCTGGGTTTCCATGCCGAATATGCTGGCGGCGAGATTGTCTGCCAGGAAGACGAGATCGAAGACGCCCAGTGGTTCAACGTGCACGATCTGCCGCCGTTGCCGGCGTCCAGATCGATTGCCCGTTACCTGATCGACGTCTACGTGGCGCGGCGCTTAGGCCACGCTGAACCAGTGCTGCCAGGCTAGACGCACGGTCAACCCCAGCACCACAGTGATGAACACCGGACGAATGAACTTGGCGCCACCGCTGATCGCGGTGCGCGCCCCGAAGAACGCGCCGACCATCACCGACAGGCCCATGCTCAGGCCGATGATCCAGTCCACCTGCCCGGAAAACACGAACACCGACAGCGCCGCAATGTTGCTGACAAAGTTCATGCTGCGCGCCACGCCGCTGGCCTTGACCAGATCGATCGGGTAGAGCAGCAGGCTGCTGACGGTCCAGAAGGCTCCAGTGCCGGGGCCCGCAACGCCGTCGTAGAAACCGAGGCTGAAGCCCTGAGTCGATTGCCACTTCTTCTTGATCGGTGCGTCGCTGTCCAGCGGTGCTTTCGGCGTACCGCCAAACAACAGGTACAGGCCGCAGGCGAAGACGATCACCGGCAGCATCTTGTTCAACCATTCCGCCGGCAAATAGTGGGCGACGATGGCGCCGGTCAGTGCGCCAACCAAGGTGCCAAAGATCGCGTGCATCCACTGCCTGGGGTGAAACAGCTTGCGACGGTAGAAGGTGAAACTGGCGGTGGCCGAGCCGAAAGTCGAACTCAACTTGTTGGTGCCTAGCACTAGATGCGGCGGCAGACCGGCGGTGAGCAACGCCGGCGTGGTCAGTAGACCACCACCGCCGGCGATGGCATCGATGAATCCGGCAATGAAAGCGACAAGGGCCAGAACGGCCAGGGTGGTGAGGTCAACGCTGAGATCGAAAGGCATGGAATCGGCTTATTTCGGCAGGGCAGGAGCGGGCGGTCATCATAGCCGTAACACCGGTTCATCGCGAATGGGATCCTCAATGATCCAGCGGCGCCTGAAGGGAGTTGTTACACCACCGAGAGCCAGACATTGCCGATGAAGTACGGCCCTTTGTTGCCAAAGGGATCGCTGGGAATGGCGAAAAAAATGTCCAACCATTCGAAGCCAGGTCGAATCATGCCATTGAGCGTAATCGTTCTTGTTTTTGGATCGACATATTCCGACCCTGACCAGATTTCTGCTTCACCAGTGCTGCGGTTGGTCGCCCAAAGCGTGTAGACGATAAATGCGTGAACCAGTGGATTGGAAGCTTTGCCGCTATCGGTGATGTGAAACCTTCGATCCTTGGTGTCTTGCAGCGGGACAGCCTCGGGCGCCTGAACATTGAATTTTAAAGCGAATGCACCGGACTGAACGGGGAAGGGCTCGGTTGCCAGATTCTGCCCCTGGTTTCTACCGCCGACCAAACGTGCGACGTAGTTACCGTTGTGGCGTACGACAGACATAGGCGTGTCGTAATTTCGTGGAATCCAGTGACGAAAGTCACCGGTGCCGAAATCACCGTTTGGGACCAGATTATTTTGCGTCATATCAGTTGCTCATTGTCATGGGTAGAAGAGAGGGCGGGTCCAACCGGCCACGTTCGTTGCATGACAATGATTTGATGAATTTGCTGTTGTCGCTACTGTCATTACTGACAGTCCATAAGTACCTTTTGCGATAAAAACAATGGGCTATTGTTGTTTTGGGGGGAAAGCACGAAATGGAAGCATCCCTGCTTCCATCCTGAGTGGCGGGCTCCGTGATTACAGACCCAGCTCGGACAACCCCGGATGATCATCCGGGCGCCGGCCCAGCGGCCAGTGGAACTTGCGTTCGCTTTCCTTGATCGGCATGTCGTTGATGCAGGCATAACGCTGGAACATCAGGCCGTGCTCGTCGAACTCCCAGTTTTCGTTGCCGTAGGAACGGAACCAGTTGCCCGAGTCGTCGTGCCATTCGTAGGCGTAGCGTACGGCGATGCGGGTATCGGAATAGGCCCAGAGCTCCTTGATCAGGCGGTAATCCAGCTCCTTCGCCCATTTGCGGGTCAGGAAGGCCTTGGCTTCTTCGCGGTTGTTGGCGAATTCGGCGCGGTTGCGCCACTTTGTGTCGAGGGTATAAGCCAGCGATACGCGGTGCGGGTCGCGGGAATTCCAGCCATCCTCGGCCAGACGAACTTTTTCAATCGCCGATTCACGGTTGAAGGGTGGCAATGGCGGACGCACTTCGGCTGCAGTAGACATGTTTGTCTCCCGATCAAATTAACGATTTAACAACTTGTCGCTTATTGAGGCTTTACAGGTCCAATAACTTTCGCGCCATGCATTGCGCATTATCGGCGGCACTGTGATCACCCATCACAAGCGCTACGGTAATGGCACCGTCAATCAGGATCAGCAACTGTTTGGCCAGCAATTGCGGGTCTTCGGCACCATGTTCGGTACACAGCTCGCACACGTAGTCGAGCAGCTTCTGTTTGTGGTCTTTGGCGACCTGGCGCACCGGATCCTGCGGATCGCCGGTCTCGCCACTGGTATTGATGAAGGCACAGCCCCGGAAGCCTTCCGAGGCGAACCAGCCCTTGAGCACGGTAAACAGGTTGAGCAGGCGATCGGCCGGGGTTTCGGCCTGATCGACGGCGCTTCTGTACCAGTGCATCCAGCGTACATCGCGGCGCTGCAGGGCGGCGACCGTCAACTCCTCCTTGTTGGCGAAGTAGCGGTAAATACTCTTTCTGGAGACACCGGCGGTTTTCACCAGAAGATCCATGCCGGTGGCAGCGATGCCACTTTTGTAGATCAACTTTTCGGTGACATCCAGAATGATGTCGCGAGTCGTGTCGTTGCTTGTGATTTCGTTCATGTGGCGAACAGTAGAACGATCGTTCTCCTTGGTCAAGCGCTGATTTTGAAATGGCTTTCGCGAGCAGGCTCGATCCCACATTTGAAATGCGAACCACGTGGGAACCAGGCTGCTGGCGATGAAGTTATTACAGACAGTAACAAGACCCGAAGGAGTTGATGGTGTAAGCTCTCGGGTTCTTCGGATTCGACCCATTGCGAGCCCTATGCCGTTGCTTTTCAAACGCTCTCTGCTGCCCAAGTTGCGCAGCTTTCCGCTGACCGCCGAGGCCGTGACCATTCTGTCCGGCGCCGCCGAGTTCCGTCGTTGCCTGCTGGAAAAAATCGCCCAGGCGACCCAGCGCATCTACCTCGTCGCGCTCTATCTGCAAAATGACGAAGCCGGTCAGGAAATCCTCGATGCCTTGCACGCCGCCAAACTCAAGCGTCCCGAGCTTGAAGTGGTGGTCGTGGTCGACTGGCTGCGCGCTCAGCGCGGCTTGATCGGTGCGGGCAAGCAGCCGGGCAATTCGGCGTGGTACCAGGAAATGACCCGCACCCACCAGAGCGTGGTGCCGGTCTACGGTGTGCCGGTGCAGACCCGCGAGCTGTTCGGCGTGCTGCACCTCAAAGGCTTCGTGATCGACGATTGCGTGGTCTACAGCGGCGCCAGCCTGAACAACGTCTACCTGCACAAGTTCGACAAGTACCGCTTCGACCGTTATCACGTACTGCAAAGCCGTGAACTGGCGGACTCGATGCACCACCTGGTGAAACACGGCCTGATCGAATCGAAAGCCGTGCATCGCCTTGACCTGCCGAACCTGCCGACCACCCGCAGCCTGCGCAACGACATCGGCGACCTGCGCAGCCGCCTCAAATACGCAACGTACGACACCAGTGCCGGCAGCACGGCGCACACCGGTCTGTCAGTCAGCCCGTTGCTCGGCGTGGGCAAGAACAACCCGCTGAACCGGGTGATTCTGGAGCTGATCGCCAGTGCGCAGAAGCAACTGACCATCTGCACGCCTTACTTCAACCTGCCGCTGGGGGTGATCCGCGAGATCAACCGGGCGCTGGCTCGCGGCGTGAAGATCGACATCGTGGTTGGCGACAAGACGGCCAACGACTTCTACATTCCGCCGACCGAGCCGTTCAAGGTGATCGCCGCGCTGCCGTATCTCTACGAGATCAGCCTGCGCCGTTTCGCCAAGCGTCATCAGCGCAACATCGACAGCGGCCAGTTGAACCTGCACTTGTGGCGTGAGGGTGACAACAGCTATCACCTCAAGGGCATGTGGATCGATCAGCGCTACACCTTGCTGACCGGCAACAACCTCAACCCGCGGGCGTTCCGTCTCGATCTGGAAAACGCATTGTTGATCGATGACCCGAAAGGCGAGTGGCTGGAGCCGCGCCGCGCGGAACTGGAAAACATCTTCGTTCACACCACGCGGATCGCACGGTTCCAGGATCTGGAAGCCTTGCCGGATTACCCGGCCGGGGTGGCCAAGTTCCTCAAGCGCGTGAGTCGGGTGCGGGTCGAGCGGTTGCTGTACCGGATTCTGTAAGGCACAGAATTTTCAGCGCTGCTACAAATGCCTTCGCGAGCAGGCTCGCTCCCACATTGGATCTTCGCCGAGCACAATTTTTGTGTTCAACAAAGACCCTGTGTGGGAGCGAGCCTGCTCGCGAAGGGGTAGAACAGACGCTACAAGTCTCAGTTCAGACCGAGCTTGCCACGCAACGTCGACAGGTCTTCCGCCAGGGTATTGACCGGGCCGACCAGCGCCTTGCGGTCGTTGTCCTTCACCTTGTCGTAAGTCTCGAAACCACCGTCCTTGGTCTTGTACTTGGCCAGGACTTTGTCCACGGTGGCGAAGTTCTTGTCGACTTTGGCAACGAAGGCCTTGTCCTGCTTCTCGATCTGCGGACGGAACAGGTCGACGATTTTCTTCGCGCCGTCGATGTTGCCCTGGAAGTCATAGAGGTCGGTGTGGCTGTAACGGTCTTCCTCACCGGAGATCTTGGTGGCGGCGACTTCTTCCAGCAGCGCAGCAGCGCCGCCCACGACTTTCTCGGGCGGGAAGGTCAGGCCGGCGACGCGGGTTTGCAGGTCCTGGACGTCTTTATCCAGCTTGTCCGCCAGATCGTTCAGGCCTTGGGTGCTCTTCTCCGAGAACAGCGAGTACTCGATGCGGTGGAAACCGGTGAAGTCTTCAGCCTTCACGCCTTTTTCGTGGTCGTCGACGCGGGAGTCGATGGACGCGTCGAGATCACTGAACAGCTCGGCAATCGGCTCGATCGACTCGTAGTAAACACGGGTGGGGGCATAGAGCTTTTGTGCGGTCGCCAGGTCACCTTTTTTCACGGCATCGGTGAATTGCTTGGTGTGGGTGCCCAATTGGTCCAGTTGCTCGGTAACGTAGATCTTGTAGTCCGAAACCGGTCCGACCAGATCCAGCGGTGCGGTCGCCGCGAACGCCGACAGCGGGGTGTTGAGTAGACCAAGGGTCAGCAATAACGCGATGGGCGTCTTTTTCATGGGGGCGGCTCCTGTTGAATGCTATGCAGTTGTTTTTGGTTGGGTAGCGTTGAGCAGCGAGCGACCGATGAAGTCCTTGTCGCCCGTAACACCCGGCAGGGTGAAGAAGTAACCGCCGCCGACCGGCTTGAGGTATTCCTCCAGCGGCTCGCCGTTGAGGCGGGTTTGCACGGTGATGAAGCCTTTCTCCAGGTCGGCCTGGTAGCAGATGAACAGCAGGCCCATGTCGAGCTGGCCGTTCTTGTTCACGCCGTTGGAATAGTTGAACGGCCGGCGCAGGATCAGGTTGGCCTGGCTCGCGGCGGTGCGCGGGTTGGCCAGGCGGATGTGGGCGTCGAGCTTGGTCAGCTTGCCTTCCGGGTCCTTGCTGTAGTCCGGGACTTCGGTTTCATGGCTGGCACCCATCGGCGCGCCGGTGGTTTTCACGCGGCCGATGATGCTTTCCTGCTCCTGCAACGGCGTGCGGTCCCAGCGTTCGACGAAGTTGCGGATGATCCGTACCGCCTGATAACTGCCGTGGGTGGCCCAGGCCGGTTCGTCGCTGCCCGGTTGCACCCAGACGATGCGATCCATGGCTTTGCCGTCGTTGGAGTCCGGGTTGGCCGAGCCGTCGCGGAAACCGAGGAAGTTACGCGCCGATTGCGCCGGCACACCGGGTTTGGCCGGGGCTTGTGGCGGCACGCTGCCTTCCTGTTTCCAGCGCACCAGCAGCAGGTCCGGCAGGTTTTTCACGATGTCGCGCAAGGCGTGGATATTGGTGTCGGCGGTGTTGGAGCAGAACTGCAGGCTCAAATCGCCGTGGCAGCAGTCGGCTTCCAGCGCGTCGTTGGGGAAACCGACCATGCGTATCAGACGCTTGGGCTTGGCGGCGGCGAGGCCGAAACGCTCGTCGAACAGCGATTCGCCCACCGACACGGTGATGGTCAGGTTGTCCGGTGTGACCACCGGGCCGAGGATGCCGGAATCCGGCGGCGGCAATTTCGGATCGATCTGCGCCACCGGGCCGCCCTTCATCAGGAACGCGATACGCTCGTTGAGGGTGCGGAACAGACGCTCGAGATCTTCACGGTCGCTGGCCAGCACATCGAACGACACCAGCATGCCGGACGCCGGGCGCGGGGTGACGATGCCGCTCTGGTGTACGCCATGAAAGTCGTGGTGATCCTGGGTCTTGTCGCTGCTCGGCGCTTCAGTGACTTGCGCAGGGGCGGCGGCCATTGCCGGGCAGCTCAGCGCGGTACCGGCCAGTGCGACACCGGCGGCGCCCATGCCCATCAGTACGCGGCGACGTTGCAGGTTGAAGTGTTCGGAATCGTTCATCGGTATTCGTCTTCTACTTACAGGCCGGAGAGGCCGAGGGCGGGATCAATGGCGTCGAGGGCGTCGGCCAGAGCCTTGGCCTTGTCGGCGATCTGCTTGCGTTGCTCACCGTTGACGGTGTCGTAACTCGCGTAGCCATCCTTGACCTTGAAGCTGTTCAGCGTGGTATCGAAATCAGCCAGCGCGCTGTCGATTTTCGGCAGCAGGTCGGCGGCGGATTTCGTCAGCAGTGGTCGCAGCAATTCGACGACTTTGTGCGCCGTCTCCAGATTGGCCGCGAAGCCGTTGAGGTCGCCGTGGCTGTAGCGTTCCTCTTCGCCGCTGGCGGCGCGCACGTCGGCCAGGGTGTTGAGGTTGCGCACGAGGATTTCCACCAGTTGCTCCGGCGGCAGCGATTGGGCCAGCAACTGTTGTTTCAGCGTGTTGACGTCGCCCAGCAGATGCTCGGAAATCGGCGACAAACCGTCGAGATTGCGTTGCTGGAACAGCGCGTACTCGATGCGATGGAAGCCGACGAAGGCCGGATCCTGTTCGCGTTTTTCGAAGTAATCGGCGCGGGCGTTGATGCTGTTGTCCAGTTCGGCCAGGCGTTGTGCAGCCGGGGCCAGACGCTGATACGCCGCCCGGGCCGGCAGGTACGCCGCTTGAGCCTGGGCCAGATCACCGCTGTTGATCGCTTGATTGAGTGCGGTGACGGCTTTGATCAGTGCGCTGCTCTGGGTGGCCAGGTATACGCGGAACTCCGACAGCGGCCCGACGAAGGCGACCATCGACGGCTTGGCCTTGGCGGCAGCATCGGAGGCTGCGGTCGGCGTTACATGCAGCACGCCGCGCGGGTTGCTCAGCAGGCCGCAGGTGATGGCGTAGTCGCCGGGTTGCAGGTTCGCGTTGATCACCTGGCTCAGGCCCGGCGCGATGTTCTCGCGTTCTTCGATCACCAGCACGCCGTCGAGGATTTCCCATTCCACCGCCCGGTCGGAGCGGTTGACGATGCGGAAACTGGCGCGGCCCGCAGGCACGCTCAGCTCGTTCGGTTCGCAACTGCCGGGGTGGATGTTGACCACCACTTCGTCATGGTTGTGCTGACGTTTGGCCGCAGCCATTTTCGAGGCGTAGTAGAACAGGCCACCGGCGGCGATCATCACGACCACCGAACCGGCCACCGCCCAGCGCAAGGCACGGGGAGGGGAGGCCTGAGGAATATTAGGCTTTGACATGGAGGCCCTTATTGGCTGGAAACGGAATTCGAAGCGGCGGCTTTGGGCGCCGAGGCGGGTGCGGGATAGAAGAACATCACCAGCGCCACCACCAGGTAGATCAGATACGCGCCGAGGGTGCTGACAGTCGGTGCATCCTGATAACCGAACATGCCGGCCAGCACCGAACCCAATGGCCCGTCCATCGGCAGCGTCGCGCTGAAGTCGAAGAGCACGGTCTGCAGGTGGTTCCAGACCCCGGCTTCATGCAGCGCCTGCACCGAATTGGAGAGAATTCCGGCGGCGACCACGAGGATGAACAACCCGGTCCAGCGGAAGAACGCCGACAGATTCAGGCGCATGCTGCCGCTGTAGATCAGGAAGCCGACGATGATCGCCAGGATCAGGCCGAGCAGGGCACCGATCGGCGCGCCCGGGCCTTCGCTCTGCTGGAACACGGCGAGCAGGAAGAACACGGTTTCCAGCCCTTCACGAGCGACCGCGAAAAACACCATGGCGATCAGCGCGATGACCTGATGCTTCGAAGAAGTCAGTGCGTGATCGAGAGAGGCTTGCAGCGAATGCTTGATCGAACGCGCCACCTTGCGCATCCAGAACACCATGGAGCTGAGAATGCCCACGGCGACGAGTCCGACTACGCCTTCGAACAGTTCCTGCTGCTTTTGCGGGAATTCGGCGCTGACCAGTTCCAGTCCTCCGCCCACCAACAAGGCCAGTGCAGCGGCGAGAAACACGCCGATCCACACTGCCGGCATCCATTGTCCACGACCGGTTTGTTGCAGGTAGCTGGCGATAATGCCAACGATCAGCGCGGCTTCAATGCCTTCACGCAGCATGATCAGAAAGGGAACGAGCATTCGGCATCCACTGTGTAACGAAATGAGGTTACAAGTTGTAACATAATGAAAGTCATTCTCACATGCCACTCATTGACATTTACCTGAACGGTAGCTGAACAGGCTTGAAGATCAACCATTCTCAAATACGCAACGGACATTCCTGGATCGAGCGAGCCGTGCCCGGGCAGCTGCGTTAAGATGCCTGCCACCCGAACAACAACAGGATTTGCCTCGATCCATGTCGGAAAAAGACACCATCGCCATTCAACTGGTGCGCGAAGCACTGCAGCAAAGTTGTGCCCCGGGCGTGGCCACGGAAGAAGTCTTGAACAAGGTCGGCATCGATCCGGCGCTGCTGCACACCGATGACGCCCGTGTCCCGGCCAGTCAGTACGCACGCTTGTGGCGGTTGCTGGCGCGGCGCGGCGATGATGAGTTCTTTGGCATGGATCCGCGCAAGCTGAAATCCGGCAGCCTGGAATTCCTCTGCCGCAGCGCGATGGCCCAGGCGAATCTGGCTGCCGGTTTGAGTACCGGTTTGAATTTTCTGTCGTTGATGCTTGAGCGCATGTCGGCGCAACTGGTGCATCAGCAAAGCCTGGCGGAGATCGTGCTGCTGGAGGATGACCCCGAGCCACGTCGCGCCTTCACTTATTTCACTTACTGGATGATCGTCCACGGCGTGGCGTGCTGGCTGGCGGGGCGGCGGATTCCGATTCTGGCCATCGAACTGCGCTGCCCGGCGCCGGAGTTTTGTGATGACTACCGGGTGATGTTCTCGGAAAACCTGCGCTTCGATCGGCCGCGTACGCGGATGATCTTCGCGGCTGACGTGCTGGATCTGCCGATCAAGCGCAGCGCCGAAGAGCTGAAGCGCTTCCTGGCCCATGCCCCGGCCAACATTCTGGTGAAGTACCGCGACCCGGAAAGCCTCGCCAGTCGGATCAAGCAGGATCTGCGTCAGTTGCCCGCCGAACAGTGGCCGGAAACCGAAGCCCTGGCCCAGCAATTGTGCATGTCGGCCTCGACCCTGCGCCGGCGTCTGGCGGAAGAAGGGCAGACCTATCAGGGCTTGAAGGACAGCGTGCGCAAGGAACTGGCGATTACCTGGCTGGCGGAACCGTCGATCAGTTTCGCCGAGATTGCTACGCGCCTGGGGTTTGCCGACGCGAGCTCGTTCTACAAGGCGTTTCGCAAGTGGTCGGGGACCAATCCTGGGCATTACCGCAGCCTGATATTGAATGAGGCCGTCTGATCCGGCCCCATCGCCAGCAGGCTGGCTCCCACATTTGAAACGCGC